>JANYAY010000042.1 GCA_025361065.1 Deltaproteobacteria bacterium | reverse complement strand
TCTATTACGGAGCAATTGGAATTCTTTCCGGAGAATTCGACTGCACGCTTCTGCTGGCCCATACGAAGATGTCGCAAACCAAACGAAATATCGTCAACAACGTGGCGTTTGAGCCGATTTATACACGCGCTCTCGGGTTGGATTTTACCTCGGCCGGGGCTATGCAGGCCGCACGTTACATGTATAAGTACGGGATTACTCGAGAGCAGGTGGCCCAGGTTGTCGTCAAGAATCTGGCCAATGCCAAACTCAATCCGGCCGCTCATAACAGCGGAGATTATACCGTCGGCGACGTGCTCTCTTCCCCGCTTCTGGCCTCTCCTCTGCACACAATGGATGTTGCCCCCGATACGGACGGGGCGGTGGCCATGATTTTGTGCTCAGAGAAACGGGCGCGGGAGATCACGGACAAGCCCGTCTGGATCAAGGGAATCGGGAATTGCTATGACGCCCATTATCCAGGCGACCGTGATCTGGCGGATTGCATGTCGCTTCAGAAGGCGGCGGCAGCAGCATATAAGATGGCCGGAATCAAAAAGCCCCGCAAGGAAATCGACCTGGTGGAGTTGAGCGATGAATTATCCTACCAGGAACTCCTGTGGCTGGAAGGTTTAGGCCTTTGTGGCCGGGGTGAAGCGGGCCGTATGATCGATTCGGGCATAACGGCCTTGAAAGGCAAACTGCCGGTTAATCCTTCCGGAGGACTTCTGGGAGGGGTGCCGGTGAATGTTGCCGGTTTGAACCGGGTTGCCGAGGCAGTCCTGCAACTGAGAGGTGAAGCGGCCGGATATCAGGTTAAGAATCCAAAGATTGCCCTGGCGCAGGGCCAAACCGGTTTCTGTGGACAGCACCAGTGTGTGATTGTCCTCGGAAATGATCAAGGAGGCGCATAATGAAAAGAAATGTTGCAATTATCGGCGGAGGCCAGACCTATCATGCTGCCCGCAGGCATGATGTCGATCAGGGAGAAATGATCAACGAAGCAATACGGCGCGCGCTTGCCGATGCCGATATGACCATGGACGAGATTGATGCGGTATTTCTGGGTAATATGGAGTTCTTTGAAGGGGGCTATCTGAATGATTGCTCGCTGGTCGCCAGTATCGGGGCGTATGGCAAACCCGGTTTGAAGGTCACCACGGGCGGCACGGTCGGTGCCACAGTTACCTGCGTGGGAGCGCACCATGTGGCCAGCGGCCTCTTCGACAAGGTATTGTGTATCGGATTTGAAAAGCAGGAAGAAGGCGACACCAGTGCCATTTTGAGCGCCGTGGCGCATCCGTTGTGGGGACGCAGAGCAGCGGGAGCAGCGGTCGGCTATTTTGCGATGATGGCCGCTTCATACATGAACAACTATGGCGCTACAGTGGAACACTCAGCGATGGTGGCCGTCAAGGCCAGGCAGAATGCCCGGAGAAACGAGTATGCGCATCTTAAACTGGACATTTCCGTTAAGGACGTTCTGGAATCAAGGATGCTGACTGCTCCGATCCGGATGCTGGAGATGTGCCCGGCGTCCAACGGCGCCTGTGCGATGATTCTGGCTGAAGAAAAGACGGCCAAAAAGCGCAGCAAGAAACCCGTCTGGATTCGGGCGATGGATACGGCTCATAATGAACAACACGTGCTGGACTGGTGCGACGTCAAGACAAAGAGGCCTATTTTCTCCAGAGTTAGTGCGGCGCGCTTATACAAAAAGCTGGGGGTCACGAAGCCCGCCGAGTATTTCGATGTCTTTGAAGTCTATGAGCCGGTGACCTGGGCGGAACTGCTCTGGTACGAGGATTTGGGGCTTTGCGCTCCGGGTGAAGGCTATAAGCTGATTGAAAAAGGTGTCACGAATATCGAAGGTAAAATTCCGGTCAATCCATCGGGCGGTGTTTTGTCCACCAACTGCATCGGGGCAACCGCGATGTTGCGTGTTTGGGAAGCGGCCCTGCAAATTCGGGGGGAAGCCGGAGAACACCAGGTTCCTAAGGACGTGAAACGAGCAATGACAACGGCCTACGGCGGAACCAACTGGACCGTCACGATGGCCCTGTCCAAAACCCTGGATGATTGAGGAGGAAAATGATGATCAAAAAAACTGATGAAAATATATCTCTGCCGATGGTAGTTGATGTTCCTTACAAGTTTGCCGCCGGCCGGTATCTGTCCCGCGCTTTGACGGAGTTGCGGGATAACGGTAAAATTTACGCCGTAAAGTGCCCGAAATGCAAGCGCCTCCAGTTACCGGCGAGAATCGTCTGCGCCGAGTGCAACGTTGTAAACAAGGAATGGGTTGAGCTGCCCATGGAAGGAACGTTGCAGATTTTTACAATTAATTATCTGCCGATGACCGATCCGACTACGGGAAAAGTCAAGGAACCGCCTTCCATTCATAGTACGATG
>JANYAY010000035.1 GCA_025361065.1 Deltaproteobacteria bacterium | reverse complement strand
AACACTCGCAAATAATTTTTGCGCCCGGTTCCAGGGAAGGAGCTCCTTTATAATTTTCGACGGCCTTTTCCAGCGCCTGCTTACCCATGACAGAGCAGTGCATTTTCTCCTGGGGTAAACCGCCCAGATACTCGGCAATATCCTGATTGGATACTTTCAGCGCTTCTTCCAGAGTCATTCCTTTGATTATATCAGTCAATGCCGAAGATGTGGCAATGGCGCTGGCGCAGCCGAATGTTTTAAATTTTGCTTCTTTGATTCTCTTATTCTCATCGAGCTTGAATGTCAGCTTCAAAGCATCACCGCAGGCGAGCGAACCGACCTCAGCCTCACCATCAGGATTTTCAATTTCACCCACATTATGCGGATTGAGAAAGTGATCCTTGACTTTATCCGTGTATTCCCACATAGAACACTCCTTAAAATGGATAGCTTAATTATGTTGTTTTCAGGATTCTCCATGACAAACGTTATCGGCAATTAGATTATTAATCCTCTCTAATTGCAAGTGTTTTTATAGTATTTTAGATAAAAATTATTATAGGATATCATCTTTGTACGTAGTAAAATGATTTTGAACGCAAGAAAGAGCAGTTCGGGGTGGTCAGGCTATGAAACTTTTTGCGGTAAGCGACATTCACGGAGCAATTAAGCCCATTGAAAAAGCTTCGTCACTAATCCGTCATGCAGATTGGGTTGTGATCGCCGGTGATATAACCCGCACTAAAACGCGGGCCGAAGCGGTAGAAGTTATTGCCTGCTTCGAACAATATACAACGCATATCCTCGCCGTCCATGGCAACTGGGACAGGCTGGAAGTCAAAGACTTCCTCGAAGAAAAATCATACAGCCTGCACGGGAAAGGCCGGATAGAAGATGGGGTCGGCTTTTTCGGCGCAGGCGGGTCTTCGCCGACACCAATGAAAACGGCCACAGAATACACGGAGAAAGAAATCGCCCTTACCCTCCGGACGGGATACGAGCAGGTGCAGGAGGCTTCGCGGGTAGTGCTGATCTCCCATGCTCCGCCCCGGGGCGTCCGGGACCGGTCTTTCCTGGGCCTCAGAGGTGGCAGTCACAGCGTGAGGGCATTTCTCGAAGAGCATCCGCTCAGCCTCTGTCTGTGCGGCCATATTCATGAGGCGGCCGGGATTGAACGCTGGCAAAATACTCTTGTGGCCAATTCGGGAAGTTTCAAAAAGGGACGCTACCTGTCCGTGGAAATCGGTCCGGACCTTCTGGTGACTCCCGGCAGGGTTGATTGCAGATGATAAATAGCATCATTTGGTTTTGCGGAGACACTCGTAAATTAAGCAAGGATAGTAATATGAAGATATTCAGGGGTGCAAAAAATGGCGCGGTTTTGCCCGCTTTTCAGCGGCAGCAGTGGTAATTGCTATTATATTGGCAGCAATAGCAGCGGTATTCTGATTGATGCCGGTGTATCGGCAAAGAGAATAACGCTGGCAATGAATCAAATGGATATCGATCCGGCTTCCATTGAAGCAATTTTTGTAACTCACGATCATAGCGACCATATTAATGGCCTGAGGGTTTTTGCATCCCGCTTTGGCTGTGCGGTATATTCATCTGCCGGAACAATGCGCCATCTGCATTTATCCGCCGGATTTAAGGCGGAGGTAATAGACGACAGCGGTAGAGAAGCTGCGGGAATGTTCATTCAACCTTTTGCCACACCCCATGATAGCTGTGACAGCATCGGTTATATCATTAATACAGATGACCAAAGGAAAATCACCATCGCCACGGACCTCGGCTGTATTACGGACGAGGTAAGGGCAGCGATGCAAGGCAGCGATTTGGTCGTGCTGGAATCCAATCATGATGTTGGTATGTTGAAAAATGGCCGCCATATTAATTAGAGAAAAGAATAATTAAAGGGCTTACCCAACTATCATGGGACAAAGTATTATTGACAGTGGCTGTAAAGATGATCACGAGTCACGACTTTCGTCCCCAAATATGTATTTGACATAACTAATAGAAAAATGTAGATTTTTTTCGCAATCCTCAAGATATACCCCTATTAATATTTTCACGGCATTTTATGCCGAAGCAATATAAGAAAACAAGATAAAAATGGTTTCATGCGTCAAATACGTAACTTTTTCGAATACATTGATAACGTGTTTTCCACCAGTGGTTTATGGCGCTCAGGATACGTATAAAAGATTTATGTACAATTGATGAATCAGTAAGGAGATGTGCGTCGTGGCATATGTTAAACCTGATGATGTGACGAGTCCGAAAGCTTCATGGAAACTTAACTGCGTAATTTATGATAAAGGCGAAGGTAATATTGCAATTGCTTACGGCGAATGGCATAGGGCAAAGGTTATAGCGATGAGGTGGAATGGAACAAATGATTTGCATAAAGCACTTGGCAACCCGCAATCATCAAGCAACGCAACGTGGTTTATATTGCCGCTAGATATAGGCGTGAATGTTGTAAAAGACCTATTGATAAAACAAGTGACCGGTGACACAAGTGTACGCCAAGATGGTCTTGCAAAAACAATTAAATGGTTAACAGACGTTAAGAAAATCACTCAACCTGGGTACGAAGCTAAAGCATTTTGATATAAATTTACACTTTCAACACATATAGAGGCCACATAAGATGAAAGATGTTGCCGACAAACTCAAGGAAATAGCTCTTGCCGCCGATAATGTTCATCAGATTGACCAATTTGGGCGAAGTGCATTCAATCGCTACTATTATGCTGCATATCTGGCCATTAGGCATACACTATTGGAAATAGATGATGGGTGGGCGCGTTCCCCGCACAAAAGTCTTCCAGGAATACTGACAGACACTGTTTTTAAATCAGCAAAACGCATAGCTATTAGATCAAATAAAAAAAGATTAATAGATGCGGCTGAGATGAACCATATTTTGTCGTCAATTAGAATATGTGTTGATGAGCTTTCAAAGATTCTTTTAAGTGGCTACGCAGCACGAACGTGTGCGGATTATTCCCCAGAGATAAATGTGAAACGAATCTCATCTGACTTAATACTGGGTAACCATACAATTAATGCAGCTAAATCATGGCCCACACGCGCCGAGATGCGAGCAGGTCAACTCCTCAGTTTTTGGAGGCAACTTGGATAGTAAAAACGCTCAAAAAATTCGTCAATGGTTTTCTGACCGTAAATTTACCAAGCATATATCAGTTATCGACGGCTCGTCAGATGGTGAGGTAATCGTCTTTATCTCTGCATCACACGTAGGACAAAAAATAAGTGTAGATAAAACATCTAGGCGTCAACTATCTCATCTAAAACGGATTGCTGAGCGAGAACTTGGATTGCGTGTTGATTTTCGTATTACAGATGACGAATGCGAAGCAGACATCGAGTCTGGCATTACTGCACTTTTTCACAAAGCCTGGCAACGCTCAGATGTAAAAGTTTATCTATCCGTATCACTCGATAAGTATGCAGATCTGTGGATCGACGCACCACCGATGTCAATTGCAGGGAAAGTATCAACAGATATTAACAATACGGTTAAAGAGTATTTGGAAAATGTCGGTCTTGTCTTGCATAAAATATATTTGTATGGCGCATTAGTACCATATACCGCAATAGTTCTTAGATCAGTTAAAGTTCTTCAACCTACGACAGCAGAGGAAGTAGAAAAATACCTTGCAAAGCGAGGTTTTAAAAAAGTTCCTATTCGTTGGATTAAATCCCAACTGGATCGATTAAGAAAGAAGAATTTAATCACATGGTCTAATGAAACCTACTCGATCACATATGCGGGTTTGTCAAGTTTACCTATAATTAGAGGACGTTCGAGTTCGGATATAGAACGAGCGCTTGCATTAGGCAAAAGGAGATGGTAATGTGTAGTAAAGGTGGCGGTGAAAAAATCGCGTGGGTATGTATCATACCCATAAGCGAAGGCCAGGGACAGAGGGTCGGCTTCCGAAAGGTTGCCAGCCCTTCGAGCCGGCGACC
>JANYAY010000032.1 GCA_025361065.1 Deltaproteobacteria bacterium | reverse complement strand
GAGACTGTGTCGCAATAGCAAAAGTGCTATCAATAGTGTCATGCCGATGAAAATCGGCATCCAGAACTCACTGATAATACTGGATTCCGTGTCGCGCTACGCTTGCACGGAATGACGAAATGGTAATTATGACACAGTCTCTTTCGCCGGAATGACAATTCTGAGGCTTTTCCGACTCTTTACGGAGTCATCATAATTGAATGGGAAAACTTATTTTTTACATTGTTGATGTATTTGCCGAGGAGAAGTTTGCCGGGAATCAATTGGCCGTTTTTCGCGGTGGAGCAAATCTCTCCATGGATCAAAAACAGGCCATTGCCCGGGAGATGCATTTTTCAGAAACCACCTTTATTATATCTGATGATAAAAACAATGGAGGATATGATGTGCTCATCTTTACACCGGCGGCAGAAGTTCCCTTTGCCGGTCATCCCACATTAGGCACAGCACATATTATTCGCAGTGAAATTGTCCGGGATGCTCCCCGGGAAATTATCCTGAATTTAAAGGTTGGTCCCATAGCGGTAACATTTCAAGAAAATATCAGTTGGATGAAGCAGGTTCGCCCGGAGTTCGGACGGAAGCTGGATATTAATGCCATGGCCGGGGTTTTGGGGCTCTCCCGCTCAGAAATCGATGAGCGCTTTCCCATAGAAGAAGTTTCCACCGGACTGCCGCATATTATCGTTCCCCTGAGAAAATTGGATTCGTTAAAACGTATACAGGTTGCATTGGATAAGTATTATAACCTCATTAAAAATACCTGGGCTAAACCGATTCTTGTTTTCTGCCCGGAATCTCATGCCGGATTGAATGACATCAGCGTCCGTATGTTTGCTGATTATTATGGCGTGCCCGAAGATCCCGCCACAGGCAGCGGCAATGGCTGCCTGGCCGCTTACCTTGTCAAGAATAGGTATTGGGGTAAAAAGGAAATTAATATCCGTTCCGAACAGGGTTATGAGATCAATCGCCCCTCCCTGCTTTATTTAAGGGCAGCGGAAATAGACGATAATATCGAAGTCCTTGTCGGGGGAAAATCCATCACCGTCGCCGAAGGTAATTTGTAAATATAGCCGAAGGCGAACATAGAAATACTTGGGTGAAAAGCTGAAAAAAAGGAATATTAATTTATGAGAATCGCAATAATCGGTATCGGTGGAGTAGGGGGGTATTTTGGCGGCAAACTGGCGCGTGCATTCGCCGATTCCGGTCAGCATGAAATAGTTTTTATTTGCCGCGGCGAACATTTAGCAGCGATCAAAAATGATGGACTGACATTATTCACAAAAGAAGGTTCTTATGTTGTGTCCCCTGCGCTGGCTACCGATGATCCTGCCGGGGCAGGCATCTTTGATTTAGTCTTCTTTTGCACCAAGAGCTACCATCTGGAGAAGGCGGCTTTGGCGCTTATCGGGAATATCAATGAGAACACAATCGTTATTCCACTGCTCAATGGTGTCGATATTGCGGAAAGATTAAACAAAATATTGCCCCGGGCCCGTATATTGAAAGGATGTGTTTATATTTCCGCGGCAATGGAAAAACCGGGCGTAGTGCGTCAAACGGCAGGAACCTGCAAGCTTGTATTTGGTACAGACGATCAATCGGCAAAAAGCTATCAATTCATTTTGGATATTTTATTGCAGGCCGGGATTAATGCCGAGCTGACCTGCCAGATATCCATTGCTTTGTGGACAAAATATCTGCTGATTTGCCCTTTAGCCGGACTGACTGCCGCCACCGGAAAAACATTTGGCGGTGTTTTGGAAAATCCGGATTTAAAAAACCGGCTCCAGGAAATGATCAAGGAAGTGAAATTAATTGCCGAAGCCCGCGGGGTTTCCCTGCCGGAAGATATTGTCGAAAAGACATTAGAAAGGATCGGAGGCTTTGCTTATGATACCAAAACTTCCCTGCAGATCGATCAGGAACGAGGCAATCAGACGGAAATAGATATCTTCACTGGTTATGTCAGACAATCCGGAAGGGAGTTGGGAATTCCCACGCCATTGCATGACCAGGTATGTAATCATCTGAAAAATTGTTTGCTGCCCTCAGGAATATAATGAGGCGCAGGGATCACCGTCATCACAGCATGGGAAAAGGATGGTGGAAGCAAAGAAAATAATAAAAAAGCTACCCCTGGTTTCAGAAGTAGCTTTTTTTATTTTTGGATAATGTTACAAATTCTAGTAAAAAACACAGGAACCGGAGTGATCAGAACTTTGCAGTTGCAGATCAACGAAAGTGAACATCGGCATAAACTGCCGACATAATCAAATTCTACTTGGCAACTGCCGCTTTTAATGCCTTGCCGGCTGTAAACTTGGGGACTTTCTTGGCGGCGATTTTGATTGCCGCGCCGGTCTGGGGATTTCTCCCTTTTCTGGCAGCTCTTTTAGCTACTGAAAAAGTTCCAAAACCAATGAGCGTTACCTTATTGCCCTTTTTCAGGTCTTTCTTGACCGCTTCCAAAAATGCGTCGAGTGCTTTTGCAGCTTCCGCTTTGGTACATGTAGCCTTTGCAATTTCATTGATGATGTCCGCTTTGTTCATTATTTTCCTCCTTTTTCAGATTAAATATTTTTTACTAACGCACTAACCTTTAGTGCTTTATGTCTGCAAAATAACACATATACTAATATTTTTCTACTAAAAAAGTGCTTTATTCTCTTATTATTGTAAATTATTTTTCCTCTTAGGTCTTATTATACCGGCGTTCCGATGATAATCAGACATATATAATCCTTATTTGACATGTCCGGGAGCATGTTGTAGAGTTCTCCATACAATATTTCCGGGGGTGCCACAGTGGAATTAACAGACGTCATTGCTTCCCGAAGGAGCATTCGTAAATTCAGTCCGGAGGATATTTCCCCAGATACCATTCACCTCCTTCTCGACGCCGCACGGCTCGCCCCTTCGGGCTCAAACCTCCAGCCTGCGCGGTTCATCGTTATTCAATCACCTGCCGCCAAAGAGGCCCTGGGCCAATACACCCCCTATAAGTTCATCACCCGAGCCGCAGTCATTTTTGTGTGCTGCGCCGATCTGACAGCCATCTCCACAAGGGACATGCGTGTGGGAGAACTCCTGAAAGAAGGCGTGTTCGACGGCGTCGATATAGATGCGAGTGATGCATCAGCCGTCTCTACCCCCGTCATGGATGCACAAGCAATTCAAGCGTATCTTTCGATGAATGTAGCCATTGCCGTGGAGCACATCGTCCTTAAAGCCGTTGATCTTGGCCTGGGCAGTTGCTGGCTGGGAAGATTTGACCGCGAGAAGGTAAAATTATGGCTGGCACTGGCCGAAAATATCTGGCCGGTAGCACTTCTGCCGGTCGGGCATCCCGATCAGTCACCCAAGGCCAGACCGCGCTTCCCTTTGGACAAATTCGTGCTGAAGACACTTTAAATCATAAGCAAAGACGGTTCTATTCGTGTTCTCGGCGCCTGCGCCTGCTTTTTGCTTTCTTTTGCTTATACATATGCATGTCGGCGCGGGACATCAGTTCATCAAGAGAGTCGGGATGGTGGGGATCAAATACCGCATAACCGATACTGATGGAAAGATCGTATTTCCGGCCCTTGCGTGAATTGCTGCTATGAATTAGTTTGTTTAGCCGGTCCAGCAGGCCTTCTGCTGTTTTGTCTTCAGCGTCAATAGCCAGAATAGCAAATTCATCACCTCCTACACGCGAAACAATATCAGATTCACGAAAAGTTTTAACGAGAATTCTGGCCGTATTGATCAGTGCTCTGTCGCCATCTTCGTGGCCAAAGTTATCGTTTATCCATTTCATTTTATCTATATCGGCAAAAAAAAGCAGCATTCTTTGTTTCGAACGTTTAGAAAATTTAAGTTGGCGCTCTGCAAGATTGATAAACCCTCTCCTGTTATAAATGCCGGTGAGCTGATCGGTAAAGGCCATGGTTTCCAGATCGTGTTCCATTTTCCGCCGGTCGGTAAGATCAATGCCAAAGACAGCGATGCGCACGACCCGTCCATTGCTGTTGAAAACAGGGTAGAGGACCTGATCGATATTTCGCTTGAAACGCATATCTTCGAAACGTACCGGTTTGCCGCTCTCGATAACCAGGTTAGCCTGAGCCCTCCTTTGACCGGCTATATCCGGTGTCACCAGATCATAAATGCAGCTTCCCACCAAGGTCTCAAGGGCGAGTCCATATCTCCGGGCCATGGTTTCATTGGCGGCGAGAATAACGCCGTCTTTATTCATAAGATAGAAAGATTCAGTTACTGCATTAAGTAGAGCACGCAGATTATTCTCGCTTTCCTGCAGTAATTGCTCAGCGATTTTTCGCTCGGAAATATCGCGAACAACGCTCAAAATTATAGTTTCTTCACCAATGGTGATACCCTGAGAATTGACTTCCACCGGAAACCTTGTGCCATTTTTCCTGATATGGACTGTTTCCAGCAAAAGACCGGAAATAGCGGCGGCATCCATCTGAGGCATGATTTGTTTACGCGTTTCCGGTGACCGCAGATCAAAAATTGTTTTGGTGACTAATTCATCACGGGAGTATTGATAAGCTTTTAAGGCAGCAGTATTTGCCTCCAATATTTTCCCGTCACTATGGCGGATGAAAAGAATAACATCCCGGAAACCGTGAATAAAGGATTCATATTTCTTAATCAGTTTATCATTACCTTGCTGTTTATTTTTCATTTTTCTTTTGGTTGGCATTTCAACCTCCCTCGTCAGGGGTTAAGATACTTGCTTCTATCATCCAGAAAACTCTTATAAATACGGTAAGGATCAGTGTCTTCGTACAGAACAGGCTGGACCTGCGTCTGATCGAAAGTGTATATTCTGGCACCCGGACAGGCTAACAGGAGCGGTGAATGGGTGGCAATAATAAATTGAGCATGGCCGGCGTTACTCATGTTTTTGATGATGTAAAGCAGTTCAATCTGGCTGCGCGGTGACAGTGCTGTCTCCGGTTCATCCAACAGATAGAGTCCCTTGATCTGGTAACGGCTGCGGAAAAAGGACATTAGTGACTGGCCATGTGATTGGGTGGTTAAGGATTTGCCGCCGAAATAATTCAACTGGCCACGATCTGCGGCTGCCCATTCATCTAAAAGTTCCGTAAAATGCTGGAAAATATTAGAACCGAAAAAAGATCCCGGTATCCGTTCATTGGTCCATTCCACCGAAATATATTTATGCAGCATGCCTTCGTAAGGATTATAATCCGGCCGGCTTCTCTCCGAAGTGCGCCAGATATGGATATTACAGGCAACAGCCAAGGCTTCCAGTAAAGTGGATTTGCCCGTGCCGTTCTCGCCGGCAAACATTGTTACCGCCGTGTCCAACGTGACCTGTCTGGTTTCCTGAAAAAGAGGCAGGTTGAAAGGATAGCTCTTGCCGGTTGGATATTTTTCCGGATGTAGAGTCATTTTTTTCAGATGCATGGGAAGATTCCCTCAATTTCCATATGTTTTTAGACTTCAGTATTTTTACATTTTAAAATAATCTTTTCCATAAAAATGTTTATCTCCAGATCAGATAAGTTTGAAAAAAAGTAAAGACAATTAATTGAAAAAGGTATATTATTTTCGCAGTTTGCCGAACTTATCCAGAATATGGAGTTGGCATCTGATGATGAAAGGAGGAATAAAATGGGCAGGAAAGTTGCAAAAGTGTTGGCTGGTATTTTTGCAGTTATTCTAATTTTATTGACCATAGTACTTATAAAAACAGTTTTGTTTACATCCAAGCAGGTTAAGGCTGAAACTGCCGGTGATTTTACCGTAGACGCAAAAAGTGCTTCCCAGCGTCTTTCCGACGCTATTAAAATTTCCACCATTTCTTATGAAAACAATGCAGATTTTAAGGGAGCTGAATTCCTGAAATTCCATATATATCTGGAAAGGTCGTTCCCGCAGTTGCATAAAGCTTTGAAAAAGGAAGTCATCAATAAATACAGTCTTCTTTATACCTGGCCGGGAAGGGATTTAAAACTAAAGCCGGCTGTATTTATTGCGCATATGGATGTTGTGCCGGTTGAAGAAAAAACAATAAAAGAATGGAAATATGAGCCTTTTGAGGGGCGCATTGCCGAAGGGTATATCTGGGGACGCGGTACGCTGGATAACAAATCCAACCTCCTGGGTATCATGGAGGCGGTGGAAGGATTGCTGGCAAAGGGATTTCAACCGAAACAAACCATTTATATCGTATCGGGACATGATGAAGAGGTGGGTGGAAGTCAGGGGGCGGTGAAGATTGCCGAATTATTCAAATCGCGCGGATTTGCCTTGGATTACGTCATCGATGAAGGGATGGTTATAACCGACGGCGTAATGCCCGGTATTGCCGCTCGCGCCGGCCTGGTTGGCATTGCCGAAAAAGGCATTATGAATGTTGAGTTGCGGGCAAAGGGTGCGGGTGGCCATTCCTCGATGCCGCCCCGTGAAACAACGGTAGGTATCCTTTGTAAGGCGATAACTAAGTTGGAAAACAATCCTTTTCCGGCAAGGCTCGATGGACCGGCAAAATATCTGTTTGATTATGCCGGCCGGGAAATGTCTTTCCCCAACAAAATTATTTTTGCTAATTTGTGGCTGACGGAAGGTTTGTTGAAAGGGCAATTACAAAAATCAAATACTACCAACGCTATGATTCGAACAACAACGGCGCCAACAGTACTCGAAGGCAGCAACAAGAATAATGTAATGCCCAATATTGCCCGGGCGGTGGTTAATTTCCGGATTTTGCCGGGTGACACGCCGGAAAGTGTTTTGGAGCATGTACGTAAAACTGTCAATGACCCGCGTATCGAAATTAGGGCTATTGCCAAAGAAATTCAGCCTCCATCGCCGGTGGCCGACATTGATTCCAAAAATTTCCGGGCAATTCAAAAATCAATCCGGCAGATTTTCCCCGATGTAATAGTGGCTCCAGCGCTTGCTATTGCCGCTTCCGATTCTCGCCATTTTACCGGGTTGACGAGAGATATTTATAAATTTTCTCCCCAGATTTTCAGGAAAGATGATACCGGCCGATTGCATGGCATCAATGAACGTATTGCTCTGGACAACTACACTCAGTTGATAAAATTTTATATGCAGCTGATAACTAATTCGTAAATGTAGCGGTAATTATTTATTAAACAAGCCCCGGGACAGCATGCTGAAAAGGCCCTGCCCGGGCTTGCATTCCTTGCCCTGCAAGAGCAATAACTCTACTTTCAGTTCCCGCAAAGCTTCCGGCTTCATTTCCAGCGGGTTTCTGTTTAGTATCACCATATCGGCAATCTTGCCTGTCTCGAGCGTCCCTCTCTGTTTTTCGTCGAAACTCATCCAGGCGGCATTGCTGGTAAAAAGCCTGAGAGCGTCGGTAATGGAAAGCGATTCTTCCGGCACCGTGTTATTGCAGGCGCAATAAATCCCTTCAACAGGATCGGGCAGCGTGCAGGGTGCGTCAGAGCCGCCGCTGACAATTATTCCCATGTCCACCATTTTCTTCAGGGGGTTAAGTTGATATGCCCTGTCACCAAGAATCTTTTCCAGATATTCCATTGGTTCGAGCGGCCAATGAATAAATGCCGGTTGGGCGGCAATCCCCAATCCCAGCCGAGCGCTCTTTTCCAGGCCGGCATCGGTCGGCAGGCAGGCGTGGATTAGCGTATGTCTGTGGTTCTCCCGGGGATAATCTTTCAACGCCATCTCCAATGCGTTTACAGCTTGATCGAAGGCGGCATCACCAATCGCATGCATGGCAATTTGCAAATCGGCGCGGTTGGCTTTTTTCGCAAAAGCATTAACATCTTCCTGATTATAAAAAAGGACTCCTTTATTTGCCGGATTGTTGGAGTATGGTTCTGCGAGCGCGGCATCAACGGAACCAAAGCAGCCGTCGAGCGCAGTGGCAAAGCACCCACCGATACGCGGCAGTTTGCGCTTTTGGACCTTAAGGATGTCCATTGTCTGGAAAAACAGGCGTACCTGAAAAGGATTGGATAATCCGCGGGCAATAAACCGGATCAGATCGACATCGAGATCTCTGGGAAAACCGACGCCTTCAGCAGTATGGATCATCCCGATACCTTTTGCGGCGAGGAGATCAAAACCGTGCAGGGAGTTTTTCAGTAAAGCAATAGGCGATACTTTCCCGGTGATAAAATCGGTTGCCGCAAAATAGGCCTCTTGATTCAGCTGGCCGGTTCCGGAATGAAATCCCCGCAGAGAAAGGATTTTGGCCGGAAGCATTTCCAGCATGCAGGTATTGTTTACCGAGGCATGGCCGTCGTACTTGATGAGCATGACCGGTATTTTACGAAAGGCACGGTTAAGGTCAATCTTTTCGATGAGCCTTTTTTCTTTTACATTATGGGCGGAAACGCCGAAGCCGAGAACTGTTTTAGGACGGTTGGTAATAATGTATTGTTCAATCAGTTCGATTATTTCAGCTATGGAAGTGGCCTGCCTGACATCGAGGCTGGAAGCAAAAAAGGCGTAGGATGAATAATGCATATGAGTGTCGGCAAAAGCGGGCAGCAGTGCCTTTCCCTGCAGGAGTACTCTGGGGAAAGAAAGATATTCTGCCGGCAGCACATTGCCGACAAAGCGGATGATTCCGTTATCTTCTACCAGATATTGAAATAGGGAATTATTACTATCACAACTAACAATATTTCCTTCGTAGATCTTCATGGATGGGGGGCAGCCTCCTAAAGCTTTTATTTGCTCACTTGCTGCTAAATCGGGCATTTCCAGACAACACAATGAATTGCCTGAAATCAGGATTGTTTAATCCCGCTCACGCGGGACAAGCGTTAATTCTCCGCAGCGAGCTCGCGGTATAATGACGTTCATTTCATACCTCGACAACTTGCTGCGACGTGGTTGATTAATTATCATTTATTTTGTTGAAAAACAATGTTGCGATTACACATTAATATGAATTTTCACTGCAAGTGTCATCCGGAGTGATTATGTGGATGAACGCGGGGAGAAATCTTATGTCATTTCCTGTTAATCTGGTATAATGCCGTAAACGACTTAAAAGTTGAGGTTTGCCCCGTGATGAAATCATTCTGGCTGAGTTTTGTTCCACTGTTTGTCGCTGTTGATGCCATCGGTGTGCTGCCGCTTTTCATCAATCTCACCGAAGGGATTGATACCCCCAAAGTTCGGCGTATAATTTTGCAATCGATGATTACGGCTTTGATTGTGGCACTGGCGTTTCTTGCTCTGGGTACGGTGATATTAAAGTTTCTGGGAATAACCGTGGCTGATTTCATGATTGCCGGAGGAACGCTTCTTTTCATAATTTCCATCAGAGATATTCTTTCTACGGAAAAGCCGTCGTATGCAGTTGATCCGGAAAGTGTGGGTGCTGTGCCGATAGGCGTGCCTCTGATTACCGGCCCGGCAGTGTTGACTACTTCCCTGCTTTTAATCAACGAGCACAGCCTGTTTATAACTTCTGCGGCAATTATCATCAATATATTGATTGTCGGCGGTATTTTTTATTTTGCTCCGTTCATTAATAAAGTATTGGGGAAGACAGGTTCCAAAACAGTATCGAAAATTACGAGCCTGCTTCTGGCGGCAATTGGTGTGATGATAGTACGTCGAGGTATTGCCGCTTTTATATCCCAGGGAATTCAGTTTTAAAATACTGGGGGAAAGATTTATTTTTTCAGGGATGTACAAATCCGGTGAATAATTGTTGTACCGGCATAAAGCGGCAATACATATCTGATTAAGAGGAAAGGGGTTATTATGCTGAGTGTTGAACAATTCCATTATGATGCCGACAACTTCGGTTATTTGATTTATGGAAAGAGAGAAGCCATTGCCGTTGACGGCGGTGCGAGTCGGGCGATCCTGGATTTTCTGAAAAGTAAAAGTCTATCTCTGGCCATTGTAACCAATACACACGGGCACTTTGACCATACATCCGGCAATGATGAATTGCGAAAACTCACTGAGGCAAAATTTCTGAATTTTACGGAGCTTTCCGATAATAAAGAAATTCCGATCGACGGGGAAAAGATATCTGTTTACCGGACTCCCGGACATACCGCTGATTCTGTCTGCTTTTACACAGGTCATGCACTTATCTCCGGCGATACTCTTTTCAACGGTACTATCGGTAATTGTTTTACCGGTGATCTGAAAAGTTTTTATCTTTCCGTCAAACGCCTGATGGCTTTGCCGGATGGGACGTTAATTTATGCCGGACATGATTATGTCCGTGATTCCCTGGCCTTTGCCAGGTACCTGGAACCGGACAATAAGGAGATCGACAGTTTTCTGGGTTTCTATGATCCCAATCAAGTCTGTTCGACGATGTCCGATGAGCGACGGATCAATCCGTATCTGCGCTTTAACGAAGATTCTATTATTAAGCTGCTGGTAAAAAAAGGGCTTCCCAGTGCCACAGAATGGGAGCGCTGGACATCTCTGATGTCGATTGAATAAAGCGGCAAAATAGCAAAAGGAGAACTATCATGGGTGAGCAATTGGCAGTTACAGTTAATTCGACAGATCAAAAGGTTCAGTGCTCCGGAGTTGCAAGGTCCAATCCGGCGATCACTTTCGACTACAGACCTCCGCTGGGAGAAGGTCAGGGTTATACACCGCTGGAATTGTTGCTCATGAGTCTTGCCGTGTGCAGTGTAACAACAGTTGTATATTTGCTGCGAAAGATGAGAAAGAACATCTCTGCTTTTAAAGTTAATGCCAAAGGTACAAGGCGGGACGATCACCCGACAGCACTGACAAAAATTTATCTGGAGTTTATTTTAAGTTCTGAGGATGCCGAGGATGCCGACGTTCAAAAAGCTATCCGATTATCGGAGGAAACTTATTGTCCGGTGTGGGCGATGTTGAAAAATAATGTTGAAGTTATAACCGAATACAAAATTGTTGCTTAAATCAATGATGAGCACTTCTCTTTAAGGAGGATAATATGACCGATAATCAAGATGCGCAGCAACCGCAACCAATAAAAATCAATACCGCCGATGAAATATCAAGAGGCAGATACAGCAATATGATTCTGGCATCAAACAGCCCGGACGAATTTATGCTGGACTGGCTTTTAAATTCACCCAATGGTCCCCATCTGGTAGCTAGAGTAATATTAAGTCCGGCCAATCTCAAGCGAACGATCGAAACCCTTAAGCTCAGCTTGCAGCAGTACGAACAAAAATATGGAGTCATTAAGCTGCTGGAGCCGGATGATCAAAACGTTCATTAAAAAGGGTGCTTTCAGCAGAGATATGCAGCTTGGTCCAGCCTTTTTGTTATTTAGAGTCGCCTTATAATCGCCCCTGCGGACATTCCGTGCTGAAGTATAAAAACTTCATATTAGTTACAAAGGCCAACGTTATCCTGTAACCAACTGATTGTTCCACTTCAGGAAAAAAGGATTTTGTGTTCATCACTTGATAAGTAGCATAAACCTGCCATTACGCCTCTTTTTTTTTACCATTGACCTCCACCGATAAGCACCGTATTCCCCTAATAAAAATATATAACAATTTAGCCTTAGCTGAAGATCCGGTCGAATAACAATCAAATATATTTTAATATAATGAAAGGCGGCAAGTGCTGAAAGGAAATAATGGAGTAAAGCTGGCGATCAGCGGAAAAGGTGGTGTAGGGAAAACGACGCTTGCCGCTTTTGTTATTAATGAAATTTCCCGACGGGGAATAAATGTGCTGGCAATCGATGCCGATCCCGACGCCAATCTGGCCCTCGCATTAGGTATGCCTGACTACTCTTCGGTAGTTCCTCTTGCCGATATGAAAGAGCTGATCGAAGAACGCACAGGAGTGAAAATGCGGTCAATGGGGACATTCTTCAAAATGAACCCGACTGTCAGTGACTTGCCGGAAAAACTCTCCATTGCTAAAGGTAATATAAAACTCATGGTTCTCGGGGGCGTGAAAAAAGGCGGCGGCGGTTGCGTATGCCCGGAAAATATCCTGCTCAAATCTCTCATTGGGCATCTGGTTCTGAAAAGAAATGAAGCTGTAGTCATGGACATGGAGGCGGGGATCGAACACCTGGGGCGTGGCACGGCAGGCGCCGTCGACCAGCTGATTGTCGTCGTGGAACCGGGACAAAGAAGTGTGGAAACCGCTCTGCAGATAAATAAGCTGGCTTTAGAAATTGGTTTAAAAAAAATTACTGTTGTGGGCAACAAAGTCCGCAATAAATCAGATAAAGGGTACCTGCAGAGAAGTTTACCCGATTTTTCTTTTCTGGGATTCATCCCCTATCACCGGGATTTCATTGAGGCGGATATTAATGGAAGGCAACCTTTTGAAAGCGTTAAAAGTAAGAATGTTCTGTCAGAAGTCGCCGGGATTGTAAACAGCGTTTTGGCAGAGAATTCCGGTCTGAATTAAATCAATGACATTGGCTGAAAGCGAGCGATGCGAAATTTGAAGCGTTGTGGAATTGATCCCGAAAGCGCAGCTATTCGGGATTCAGAATTCATATCCCCTGCAGCTTGCTGCGGGGTAGTTCATTATATATTATCTTTTTCACTTTCCACCGGGAAGATAGAAAGCGTCGGAGAGACATTCAGGGGGAGCCCTTCGCATCCGGAGAGGAGATTAGAGAATGAACATCGTGATAATTGGTTGCAGCGCCGCCGGCCTTTCTTGTCTGGATACTCTTTGCAAAATTTCTCCTCAGGCACACGTTACCGTAATATCGGCTGAAAGATATTCTCCTTATAGCCGCTGCCTTCTCACTTATTACCTGGGGAATATGATGACGGAACAGGAATTGACGATTAGCACACCGTCTAGCTACCCGGCAAGTGTACGATTTATCCTGGGACAAAAGGCCGAAAAGGTGGATACGAGAGGGAAGTCAGTCCGCCTTTCCAATGGCATGGAGTGCGAATATGACAAACTTCTTATTGCTGTGGGTGCTGATGCAGTAAAACCGAAATACTGTGATGAGGAGAAAAGAACTTTTACCTTGCGCTACATGGATGATGCTAAGAAAATCGCTGCGAAGCTGAAGGGAAAAGCGGTCGTGTCGGGCGGTGGTTTTGTCGGCATAAAAACAGCGTATGGTTTGCTGGAACGGAAAATCAAGACGGAAATGGTAATCACTTCTTCGTATCCTCTGTCCATGGTTTTAGATGAATCATCCGCCTCGTATATTGAAAAAGACCTTGCCCAAATGGGTATTGGAATCATAACAAATGATGACATCGCAGAAATCAACCTGCACCAAAACGATCTGAAAGTCTGTCTGAGTTCCGGCAGAGTGTTGGAAAGTGATTTTGTAGTGGCCGGTAAGGGTGTTAAACCGCAGGTGGATCTGGCGCGGGCAGCAGGAATTAAAGTTAATGAAGGAATCTCTGTAGATGAATACATGGAAACATCTGTCCCGGATATATTTGCCGCGGGTGATTGCTGTGAGACGGTCGATCTGGCGCGGAATAAAGTTTCGTTAATCGGCCTGTGGCCCGTTGCCGTGGAGCAGGGCTATTTTGCCGCGTTGAATATGTCCGGCAACCGATCCCGGTATCCGGGAAGCATCGGGATGAACAGTTTGAAAACAAAGGCGTTTCACCTTATATCGGCGGGGATTTTGAAAGGCGAACCCGGATTGAAAGTTTATGAAAAGCAAATGTTCGCCACGAAGCAGTTCCGGAGGATAGCTTTCAGGGACGATGTTCCTGTGGGTATGGCCTTTTACAATTGTCCTGAAGAAGCCGGACTCTTTGTCAACTTAATTAAAAAGGCTCAGCCTTTATTAGTTCGGCCCCAAAAAGTTGTAAACGGTGATGTCAGCATAAGTGATATTTTGAAACCTTTGTAAAGGAGGTTATTGGTGAAAACCGTAATTGTTAAGCCCGAACGATGTGTAGGGTGCCATCAATGCAGTTTTGAATGCGCAGTTACCCATTCCTCAAGTAAAACCCGTATGGGGGCTATATCTGAAGCCATTCTTTCCAAACCGCGCATTCGTGTCTACCTATCGAGTGGTAAAGAAAATTTCCCTAACAAATGCCGGCATTGTGAGCCTGCCCCTTGTGAGATGGCCTGTATAACTAAAGCTATTTATAGAGATGCTAAAAGTGGCATTGTTCTCATTAACCGGGACCGGTGCATCAATTGCGGGATGTGCGCCATGGCCTGTCCGTTTGCCGTGGTCAGGTATTATCCCTATGTACGAAACCGGGAGTCCGCCCATAAATGCGACCAGTGCATAGATCGTCAGGCGGAAGGCAAGATTCCGGCCTGCGTTGCAGCCTGTAAAGTAGGGGCCCTATTATTTGATGAAGTCAATAAAATAATGGATAAAGATACCGAAAAGCTCGCTTCCCTTATTTATATGGGAATCAGAGAACGGGTGCCTGAACCCGGAAATTTTGCGTCTTTGGTGGCATATAAACAAAAGCTAAATGAAATAAGGAGGAGGCAATCATGAGCGAGTTCTCAGATCTGACAATATGCAAAGATGCCCAGATAATGCTGAAAAAAGCGCAGGAAGAAGGTATCCAAACGGCATGGGACAGGCTGAAAAAACAGGAACCACAATGTGGATATTGTGAATTAGGAGTCTCTTGCCGCATCTGCGCCATGGGGCCATGTCGCATCGACCCTTTTGGCGAGGGGCCTCAGCTTGGGGTTTGCGGTGCAGACGCCGATATAATAGTCGCCAGGAATTTAGCCCGGATGGTCGGGGCGGGCTCCGCATCGCACTCCGACCATGGACGCGATCTTGTGCTGGTTCTTCGTGAAATCGGTTTGGACAAGACTTCCAACTATAAAATTGCGGATGCCGCAAAATTAATGCTGATAGCGAAAGAATACGGAATTAACACAGATAAAATAAGTGAAGGAGAGACTGCCAGACAACTTGCTGAAGCAATGATGGAAGATTATGGCATGAAAAAGGGGATATTGTCATTTATCTCCAGAGTGCCGAAGCAGCGGATAGATGTATGGAAAAAAGTCAATGTCATTCCCCGAGGAATCGATTGGGAAATCTCGGAAATGCTACACCGCACGCATATGGGAGTTGATAATGATTATGTTTCCATATTGCTGCAGGCGGTACGGAGTAGCCTCGCCGACGGATACGGCGGTTCGATGATTGGCACGGAGTTATCGGATATAATCTTTGGCACTCCCCAGCCGGGTTTTTCTGAAGTCAACCTGGGTGTGCTTAAGGAGGATCAGGTCAATATATTGGTGCATGGACACAGTCCCATTGTTTCTGAAATGATATGCATTGCCGTCGAAGACGGCGATATGCTGGCTCTGGCAAAATCGAAAGGGGCTACGGGCATCAATCTGGCGGGATTGTGCTGCACAGGGAATGAGTTAATGATGCGGAAAAAAATTCCTATGGCCGGCAATCACCTGATGACGGAGTTGACTATCGTGACCGGGGCAGTGGAAGCCATCATCGTTGACTATCAATGTATCATGCCTTCTCTGGGACAAATTGCCCAATGTTACCATACAAAGATGTACACAACGTCCGATAAGGCAAAATTCAAGTTTATGGAGCATGTAGAGTTTACCCCGCAGAACGCCCGAGAGCAGGCGTTTAAGATAGTTCGGGAAGCGGTGGAAAACTTTTCGCGGCGCGATAAAAAAAGAGTTTCCATTCCCTGTACCCCGGTCCGGAGTATGACGGGCTTTTCTGTTGAAGCCATTGTCGCGGCCTTAGGCGGAACCCTTACCCCACTGATCGAGGCAATTAAAGCCGGAAAGATTAAGGGTGCCGCAGGAGTTGTCGGCTGCAATAACCCCAAAATCAAACATGATTATGGACATGTTGAACTTATCAAGGGATTGATCGCCAACGATATTCTGGTATTGACAACCGGCTGCGTCAATGTTGCAGCGGGTAAAGCCGGTTTGCAGGTTCCCGAGGCCAAAGAGCTTGCCGGTCCCGGACTGAAAGAAATTTGCGGAGCTCTGGGAATTCCTCCGGTACTGCATGTAGGTTCTTGCGTGGATAATTCCCGGATACTAGTTATTGCCTGTGCCCTGGCCAATGCGCTGGGAGTGGACATCGACAAGCTTCCGCTCGCGGCGGCGGCGCCGGAATGGTATTCGGAAAAAGCGGTGACAATCGCCTTCTATGCCATGGCCAGCGGTATATATACAGTTTTAGGCGTTATGCCTCCGATTGGAGGCAGCACGAAGGTTGTGGAACTTGCCACCTCGGGTTTAAATAATGTCTTTGGGGCATGCTTTGCCGTCGAACCGGACCCTGTTGCGGCTTGCACTCTCATTACTTCTCACATCGCCTTGAAGAGAAAGGATTTGGGGCTGGGAGTTTAATTATAAATCCATAATTCGCTCATTTGTCGGCAAAAAAGTGAATAGGAATAAAAAAGGGCGGAGTTCCTCCGCCCTTTTGAGGGAAAAAGAGGAGATACCTTTCTCCCGCTATTGTCAGTAAATCAGAAATCTTTTCATACTACCTCTCGAGAATTAAAGACCATTAATAAATGATCCGTGTTTGGCATAGAATCGTTTTCCGCAGGAATACAAAAACAGTAAAATTATCAGCCGTTCGGCGGTTTCTTTTTCCCCGGCGAGGGTATCAACACAAGTATAAACGATTCTGCAGCTTCAGCAACCAATATATCGGCAAATGAACTGATAGTTTAAGCAGAATTATCAAATCAAGTTCGGTTTTTTGTTATTAGTCCTTCCCGGCAATCTGGAGATTTTTTGCTTTTATTTGGAGAGCCATGTCTTCGGGATCCGTTGGATTAATGACAATGTGGTGGGGAATACGCCGGGCATCCTTGTCAACATGGATGAAGGTGATGAAGCCGTCCAGAAGGAAATCTTCGTTGCTGTTGTCCAAAACCTTCACATAGGATACCAGGCGGGTATTTCCCGCGAGGACGATCTTACTTTCGAAGCGTATGATCGAGCCGTTGTGGATAGGTTTTACGAAGAGCATCCCATGGATATTCAGACAGACGATGCTTTCCGGATTTGTGAGGCTGGCGGCGGCGATGAAACCGGCCTCTACGAACCACATCGCTGTCTTTCCCGCAAACAACGTTCCGTGGTGGTTGAGGTCGTCACCTTTCACCATATGGTTGATTATATGTACTTTAAGTTTCATCAGTTCCCCTTTCCGGGTCAGTTTTCCAACTTGCCGGGAAATGCGAGACTAGCGATTTGTAACTCAAAGCGCCGGATGGAGTAAGTACGCAGGCAAGTTCATTAAATATTAATTTTTCATAATTATATCTTATTTTTAGTTGTCATTCAATTATGGAAATGGAATAAACGGCACCTATTTTGCTGCGTTGTGCCGCCACTCTTTCCTGATGCCCCGGGGGAAAAAGATGTATTGACAACATCCTGTTTTTACTTTAGGTTACGCTCCTGGTTTTTAATTCCATTTTGGAGATAAAAAAGTGAAAGATATTGGCTCTTTGGATATGGGCGGCAATTTTCATGGCAGCCTCATCGGCATGATTCTCGATGCGGGTTTCATGGTTAAATTTGTTTTGCTTATACTCCTTGTTTTCTCGGTGGTTTCCTGGGCAATCATTTTCCTGAAATACAAATATTACCGGAATATCAAAAATGAGAATGAGTTGTTCCACGCTGATTATCTTAAAAGCACCAAACTTTCCGACGTTCTGCCGGCAGCTAAAAAATACAATTACTCGACAACAGCCGAAGTTTTTCGTGTCGGTTATTCGGAATTAACAAAAACAAATAAGCCTTTAAAAGAATCGATTTCCGGCAGCAATGAAATCGGCCTTTCCTCTTTGGATAATGTAGAGAGATCTTTAAATAAAGCCTGTAATTCCGAAATGACCAAACTGGAAAGTGCCTTGGGATTTTTAGCGACGACTGGTTCAGCCAGTCCATTCATCGGCTTGTTTGGTACGGTCTGGGGAATTATGGACACCTTCAAAGGTATCGGCGCCCGCGGATCGGCAACTCTTGCTGTTGTCGCGCCCGGTATTTCTGAGGCCCTGATTGCAACTGCCGCGGGGCTGGCCGCTGCCATACCGGCTGTTATTTTCTATAATTATTTTCTTAATCGTGCCAAAACAATGGTGCAGGAAATGGACAATTTTTCCGCTGAATTTTTAAACATTGTTGAACGGTATTTAGTACGAAAATAACCGTCAGATGATTTTCCGGGAGTCATAAAGATGCGCTCTTTACGCAGACGAAACAATCAGGACAGGGCCATTTCGGAAATTAATGTTACTCCGTTAGTTGACGTTATGCTCGTACTTTTGATCATCTTCATGGTAACGGCGCCGATGCTTTCCATGGGCATAGATGTAAACCTTCCTCGCGTAAAATCAAAAAGTGTCGATGTCACTGAAGAAAAGCTTGTCTTAACAGTGAATGAAAGTAAAGAAATTTATTTAAATAAGATAAGGATACCACTGAGTGAACTCAATTCCAAGCTTGATGCCATATTCACAAGCAGGATCGACCGGGAAATTTTCCTGCGCGCTGATAAAAACGTACCTTATGGGTTTGTTGTGGAAGTTATGTCGGAGGTACGAAAAGCCGGTGTCGACAAACTTGGAATGATTACGGAGCCTCCTGAGGATAAGAAATGACGTCCCCGATGTTTAACAATGGGTACAGTGTCAAAAATACAAATTTTTACAATATGATTCTTCTCTCCCTGATTGTCCATTTCCTAGTAATCACGATTGTCCTTGTTTCCCTGCCGTCTGAATCAAGACATTTGACCTTCGGACCGGTTTATTCCGTTCAGCTTGTCACTTCGGATGCGGTTTTCTCCAAAAATCAGGAATCTTTACTGCTCAAAGAGATAGCAAAATCCAACGAAGCGGCCAACTCCGTTATTTACAAAAAGGAGATTGGCCGTTTTACCGGTACTCCGGTAAAAAAAGAAGAAACGAATAAACTGAATATTGAAAAAGCAGTCAGCGCAATTAAAGAGAAACAACTCAATACACCTGCGCCATCAGCCTCCGCACGGACCAATTTGGGAAATCTTTCCCCCAAGATGACATCGGGAGAGATAAATGCAAAGACAAATGATTACACTAATATTGTATCATCAAAAGTACATAATAATTGGTCAATACCGCCGGAGTTAAAACCCCGCGGTAACATCGAAACTATTATCGAAATAAAAATTATGCGCGACGGATCGTTGGCATATGCCGGCTTTGAAAAACGGTCCGGTAACAGCTTTTATGATGAGTCTACCATGAAAGCAGTCAAAAAATCGGCGCCGTTTCCGCCATTGCCTGGAGTGTACCCTTATAACATCATGGAAATAGGCATCCGTTTTCATCCTTCACAATTGCGCTGATTAATCAAATACCTTGCGAGCTCGCTGTCGAGGCATGAAATGAACGTCATCATATCGCAGTAAGCTGCGGAGAATTAACACTCGTCCCGCTTAAGCGGGATTCCGGAAAGGCAAATATTATCTCATGAGAAAATATTTTATATCTATGTTGATTGCTGTAGTGATCTTTATGTTTTTGGCTGTTGGCAGTGAGGTTGCAGCTAAAGTATATATTGATGTTGATTCGCCGAACTTCCAGCTTTTTCCCATAGCTGTTTGTGACTTTGATGTTACTTATGTCCATGCCGCTGCTAAATCCAAAGATTCAGGTATTGAGCTTGCTGACGAAGTAAAAAGATATTTAACAATGGCGGGATTTTTCAACCCTCTGAATAAAAAAAGTTTTTTGGATGATAAAAGTGCTCGTTCCCCTTCTGATGCTATCATTTTCGCCGACTGGGCGATGATCGGCGCCGATTACCTGGTAAAAGGAAATATTAAGCAGAGCGAAAAAGAAACAATTAGTGAATGCCGTCTATTCGATGTCATCAAGGGAGATCTTCTGTTCAATAAAAAATACATTTCTGCGGGCAACGATTTAAAAGCTCTGGCAAAAAATATTGCTTCCGACATATTGTTTACGCTTACCGGCGATGAAGGTGATTTTAAT
This sequence comes from Deltaproteobacteria bacterium, assembly GCA_025361065.1. Taxonomy (GTDB): domain Bacteria; phylum Desulfobacterota; class Syntrophia; order Syntrophales; family Smithellaceae; genus MVRV01. The sequence continues at coordinate 39,823 of JANYAY010000032.1, read as the reverse complement.
ACCCAAATTGCGTTTGTGGCCAAAAAAGTAAATAAGGCCGATATTTACATGGTGAATTATGATGGCTCCGACCGGAAAGCTCTCACTAATCACCGCTCTATCATTGTTTCTCCGCGCTGGTCGCCCGATGGCCGGTTTCTGGCTTTTACATCATTTAAAGATGGCAATCCGGAAGTTTATATTCGGGACTTGAAAAATGGTTCGGAAAGAAAAGTGGCTTCCTTTGAAGGACTTAATTTATGTGGCTACTGGTCACCCGATGGGCAGAAATTATTATTGACATTAAGCAAGGACGGCAACGAAGAATTATATATCCTCGAGATATCGAATCTGAAGTTGAAGCGCCTGACAAATAGCTATTCAATTGATGTTTCTCCGGCCTGGTCGCCGGACGGCAAAAAAATTGCTTTTGTTTCCAACCGCGGCGGATCACCGCAAATTTATTCCATGGACACTGATGGAAACAATGTAAAAAGAATTACTTACGAAGGGAACTATAATACAAGCCCTTCCTGGTCACCGCGGGGCGGAAGGATTGCCTATGAAGGGCTTATTAACCATAAGTATCAAATTTTTACTATTGATGAAGAGGGCAACAATCTGTTGCAACTTACTTTTAATGCTGCTGATAACGAATCTCCCTCCTGGTCTCCTTCCGGCCGGCAGATTGCCTATAGTTCGAAAATAAATTCAAAAAGCAAAATTTGTATTATGAATGCTAATGGTCTGAATGGAAGAATTCTTCAGGAAAATGGCGGCAGCTTGACCATGCCGATGTGGTCACCACGGTTTAAATAATTTAACCTTAACCAATTTTAAGGTTGTTATTTTTTTTTGTTTACCGTATATACAAAACCATTATGATAAGGCCTGAATTTGACAGGAATATTGAAAAACAACGTGGTTGCCGAGCTTCGCCTTTAAACTCCCCATAATTTTGTCACTGATTTTTGTTGATGGAACACTTTACTTGTGTTTAGCTGTTGGAAATTGTTGTTTTGATAACCTTATTTTCGGATAAAGAGGAGATTTTATAATGAAAAAGAACTTAACTTGGATAGGATTTTTTATCGTGCTTGCATTTAGTCTGAGCATGTTTACCGGTTGCGCTGGGAAAAAAGCAGTAGTTAAAGAAGGTGCTGTACAGGATCAGCAAATTACATCTGATCAGGCAGCAAAAGATGCAGCAGCGGCAAAAGATGCAGCGGCAGCGAGAGAAGCTGCTGATCGCCTGGCCAGAGAGCAGGCTGAAAAAGAAGCTGCTGATCGTCTGGCCCGGGAAAAAGCTCAAAAAGAACAGGCAGCTAAAGTTGAAGCAGCGGCAACAGCAAAAGCAACAGCAGAGGAAGCAGTCAAAGATATCTATTTTGATTTTGATGCCTCCAGCATCCGCGCTGATGCCCGCGAAGTCCTCAAGGCTAATGCCGATTATCTTCTGAAAAATAGTGCTGCTTCCATCGTTGTTGAAGGCCACTGCGACGAAAGAGGCACCGCCGAATACAATATGGCTCTGGGTCAAAGGCGTGCTCAGGAAGCAAAGAAATATCTGGTAAATCTGGGTGTAAAAGGATCCGCGATAAAGACAATCAGCTTCGGCAAAGAACGTCCGATTGATCCTGGACACGACGAAGAGGCCTGGGCTAAAAATCGTCGGGATCACTTTGTGGTAAAGACCAAATAATTTAACGACGAGGTTAGAAATTGAGAAATTTTCTTTATCTCATTTTGCCGGTTATATTGCTTTCGTTAACAGGATGCGCCACAACCGGCGATTTAAAAGCAATGCGCTCCGAATTAAATCAGAGCATGGAGTATAAACTTGCGGTTATCGATGCCACTTTGGCCGACATGAAAAAGGAACTGGGAAAAAACTACGAGGCTCTGACGCAAACAAGAAAAGGTAGCGCCAATACGGCGGCTGATATTAATGATTTGCGGGATAATATTCAGCAACTGCGCGGTCAGGTGGAAGCATTTAAAAAAGACATGACCCGCGGCATGAAAAAGGACGAGGAATACAAAGAAAAATTTGACAACATACTCCTCAAAATCAATTTCATTGAAAACTTCCTGGAAATTGGCAAAAAAGATAGTTTAAGCGAATCTGGAGACAAGGGAAGATCAGCAGGTAATGCCGCCTTAAAAGATCCAGCGAGAAAACAAGACAAGGAAACTATGTATTCCATGTCTTACCAGATTTTTAAAGAAGGCAATTACGATAAAGCCCGGACGGAATTCCGAAACTTTTTAGCCTTGTATCCTGATTCCGAGTATTCTGATAATGCCCAGTTCTGGATTGGCGAATGTTACTTTTTTGAAAAGAATTACGAGAAAGCAATTTTAGAGTACGAAAAGGTAACTAAAAATTTCCCGGGTGGCAATAAAGTTCCTTATGCTTTGCTGAAACAAGGACTATCCTTCCTGAAACTGAAGGATAAAACCAGTGCCAAATTACTTTTGCAACAGGTAATCAAGGATTACCCGAATACCAATCAGGCACGCATCGCGCGGACGAAGCTGCAGGAAATAAAATAATCTTGCGCAGTAGAAACAAAACAAAAAAGGGGACTGATTTCAGTCCCCTTTTTTGTTGTCGAACTTACGAAAGCTGAAAGCTTCGATCGGAGCGCAGAATTTTAATCAGGGGGAATCTTTTTACCTGCCCGGCCTTGCTGCCAGGTCTTCCAATTCCTGCCAGCATTGCTGGGCACAGTCCAGTTCTGTTTCCAGGCAAGTCATCCTGTCGCTGGCTGCTTTGATTTTCACGGCAGCGTTTTTCGCACAGCACGCGGGGGAGTTTAATGCGGCGGTTAACTGCTGCCGTTTCTCTTCCAGAAAACCTATTTTCTGCGGCAACTCCCGGAGCTCCCGCGCCTCTTTAAAAGAAAGCTTGCGTTTCTCCGGTGGCAGCTTGTTCTTATCAGATTGGTTCAAGATTCCCTTGACATACATGACGGCGTTTCTTATACTTCACTACACAAAAAGGAAGGTCTTATCAAAAATGATGAAAGACGCTTTTGAGTTCTTACAGCGGATTCAGGAAGACCAGAAATTCTTGAAAGACGCGGCGAAGTGCACTTCTGACGATGAGAGGAGGACATTGCTGCGGAAGGAAGGATTCAAGTTTACCGCGGAAGAATTAGATGCCGCCATCCAAACCTTGTCTTCCATGAAAGATAAAAAACGGGACCAGGAAACCAGCGATCATAGAACATCTAAACGTTATGATGTTTTTTTTAAGGTAAGCGAAATAAATGGTGAGTCGGTTAACGATACAGTCATGGTAGATATTAGTGCTTGGGGGGCTCAAGTCGAATCCCTGATCAAAAGTTCCACCAACAGCGATTTAGAATTATATTTTGTTCCTACCAAGACCAAGGATAAGATAAGGCTGGCCGGTAAAGTTGTCTGGTCGGGACATATCCCTCATTCTAAACGTCACAGCACTGGTTTGCAGTTTTACAAATCCCTTGAACAAATGGATATAGAAGGGACTTTTCCGTTAGAGAAGTTTAAGTCGGCCGTCAAAAATCAGCGTGAGGAGATCGCAAGCAAGGAATTCTTAACCGTTAAGGAGGCTGCCAAGAGACTCGGCGTCCACTGGTATACCGTCTGGCGATGGACAATGGAGAATCGCATCAAATTCAAACAGGTTAAGGCCGGCTGTAAGATTCTTATACCGACCGCTGAATTGCTGCAATTTCAAACCACACATGAATAACATTTTTTTGATTTTCTATTAGCAACATATAGCATTTCCTACCTTTAGCATCTATTGGACAAATGGTCACATAAGAAAGGCAGAGCCAATAAGCAATTCTGCCTTTCAAGTGATAAATATTTACAGGCCAATTTTCCATCAGCAAATCTTAGCATCCTTTAGCATCAAATTCCTTCAGCATCCATTAGTGTCTGTCTGTATCATATTTCCATTACTTAGATTAATTTATAGCCAACAGGAAGGAAGGCTTTTTTAATCTGATTCAGGTGATATCAGGGGTGGATTATGAATTCATTAGAAACGAGTAAAAAATTAAGTGTAGAAGCTACGATAATTGAAAAAAACATCGAATCGTTAGCATTATATATTTTCTCTCCAATAGTGAGACGCATTGTTTTTGGTTATACATTGGGCAAAGCAAGAAAAGACAAATCCTTGTATTTAATACAAAGATTACATAATCTATATAAAAAGACGGATGAACTCCTGAAATGCATTGAAGAATATTATAACGAGCTAGAACATTCGAATTGTTTATCCCAAAAAAAATACCGTAGATTGGCAAAAAGGTTTGTCTATAACGCAATCAAAAAAAACAGATTAATGAAACAAAGCATTAATCGAATTATAAGAAACTTAACAAGTATTGAAATTGCAGGGGAACCGAGAGAACATCAAGAAATTTTTCATTTAATCAGAGATGAATTCAATTTAAATTTACAATACGCAAAAGAGATTAATGTCCTGGTTTCTGATATTCAAGGCAGGGTACAAATTGAAGAAAATCTTGTGAAGGAATATGGAGATCTAAAAAGATATGTAATTAATAAAAATGAAATAGACACTGGAGACATATTATTTCGATACAAGGTTAAAGGGCATTTTAAAGAAGGTCTGATTTCCAGAATAATCAGTACCGTTACAAGTTCGCAAATTACACATGTTTTAATGGCGGCAAAGGTATCACCTTCTGATGTCAGGATGATGGATGCTCATATGGAACGAGGATCAGACGGAGTGCATTTAAGAGATTTTAAGATTCTTCCTGGCGAAATATTAATTGTCCTTAGACCAAGAATGGGCCATTCTCAGATAAAGCTGTTATTAAAAAAGATGGTTGAGTGCGTAAAGGTTAAGTCGGGATTTTCTGATTTAAAATTAGTAGGAGTATTTATCTCTTATCTAATAAGCAAAATTATTAATATATTCAAATCAGGCTATGCCTTGGTACCAAATTTCATAAGAACAAGAAGATCAAAATATTTTTGTAGCGAATTGGTTAACCAGGCTTTCAGGGAGGCTGGAATCCTTTTAACTCCCAAATCACAATATAGCGGTATTGTCTTCCCTTCAGATCTAATAGTCTCGCCTTATTTGGATTTTATTGGCCTGATTCTTAAAGATTCTGTAAAAAGTGAAGCAATAGTTAATACATGTTTTAGTCATGCGCAGATATAATTACATTTCCAAAGCATCGATGATACGGCGAAGACCCGGGCATGCGCCGGGCTTTGCCGCCAACAAAGGTAGCGATTGACGCGTGACCTTCAGGCTATTTGAAAATGGAATAATATAGATTATGCAAGCATATCATTTCTACCTGCCCAGCTGTGCCGCCAGGTCTTCCAATTCATTCCAGCGTTGATAGGCACAGTCGAGTTCCGCATCCAGGCAAGTCATCCTGTCGCTGGTCGCTTTGATTTTGACGGCATCGTTTTTCGCATAGAACGCGGGCGAGTTTAAATCAGCGGTTAACTGTTGTTTTTCCTCTTCCAGAAATCCTATTTTCTGTGGCAGTTCCTGGAGTTCACGCGTCTCTTTAAAAGAGAGTTTGCGTTTCTCCGCAGGAAGCTTTTCTCTTTTGGGCTTTGCTTCTCTTGGCATTGCGCTCTCCGGTTCAACTCGCGCAATGCGCTGAGCTTGCCAGTCATCATATCCGCCTACATATTCCTGCAGTTGTCCTTCGCCTTCAAAGACTATTGTGGAGGTTACCACGTTGTTGAGAAACGCCCGGTCATGGCTGACAAGCAGGATTGTGCCGTTATATTCCAAGAGCCGGTCTTCTAGCAGTTCCAGCGTTTCGGCGTCCAGGTCGTTTGTAGGTTCGTCCATCACCAGTACATTGGAAGGTATACTGAAAAGTTTGGCCAGCAGCAACCGGTTACGTTCTCCGCCGGAAAGGGATTTGACCTGCGCCATTATCTGCGCCGGAGGGAAGAGAAAATCCTGGAGATAACCAACAATATGCCGGGGGAATCCGTCGATGAAGATAGTGTCGTTGCCAGAGGCAATATTATCCCTAAGTGTTTTGTTTTCATCAAGTTGAGCCCGAAGCTGATCGAAATAGGCAATCTGTATTCCCGTTCCCAGGCGGATGCGGCCCTGCTGGGGTTCAAGTTCGTTCAGGAGAATTTTAAGGAGAGTGGTTTTACCGCAGCCATTGGGGCCGATAATGCCTACCTTATCGCCGCGGATGATCACGGTGGAAAATGCTTCAATAATTTTTTTATTTCCGTAAGCGAAGCTGATATTTTCCGCCTCTACAACCATCCTGCCGCCTCTTTCGGCCTCCTGAATTGCCAGGCGCGCCACGCCCGTCTGCGTCTGCCTGCGGGCACGTTCCTCGCGCATCTGCTTGAGAGCCCTGACTCTGCCTTCGTTTCGGGTCCGCCTCGCCTTGACACCCTGCCGGACCCAGGTTTCTTCTTTGGCCAGCTTTTTATCAAAATCATGCCATTGTTTTTCTTCCGACTCCAGCATTCCCCGCCGGCGTTCGAGATATGCGCGGTAATTACAGGCAAAGGATATCAATTTGCCCCGATCAATCTCTACGATGCGCATGGCCAATCTTTGAAGAAACGCGCGGTCATGGGTTACAAAAATGATGGCTTTATCATAATTTTGCAGAAAATCCTCCAGCCAGAGTATGGCATTGATATCCAGATGGTTGGTGGGTTCATCGAGCAGGAGAAGGTCTGGTTCACAAACCAGCGCCCGGGCCATAAAAACACGACGTTTCATTCCGGCAGATAGGTTCCGAAATTCGGCATTTTCATTAAGACCGGTCCGGCTGATGATCCCCGCGACTTGCAGATGGTAATTCCAGGCTCCGGATACTTCCAACTGATGCTGAATGTTTGCGAGTTTCTTGAGCAAACCATCATCGCTTTTACGCTGAATTTCCGCGGTGAGATCGTGATAAACTTTGAGCAGCTCCAGATGTTTACTGCCACCTGCGGCCACTATGTCATAGACTGTGCCCGATAGACCATCCGGGACATCCTGGGGGAGCAGGCTTATGCGGACGTTAGCACTTTTTATTATTTCGCCTGTGTCCGGAACGATATTGCCGTTCAGCATTTTCATCAGAGTTGATTTGCCGGAACCATTCCGGCCCAGAAGTCCTATTCTTTCGCCGGCTTCGATCTGGAGTGTGGCGGAAGATAACAGGGGCGGTCCGCCGAAGCTTACCGAAACATTATTAATCCATATCAATCCCATAATCTCTTGCTCATTTCTTTATTCTCCAGGCCATACAGAGCCAATTATTTGATTCCTGTACAGATACTATTTTTTTATTCAAAATGTGACTTATCACATTTCTAGGCTAGCTGCATCATTCATAGTTGTCTTACCTCTGATAATAAGAAAAGGAAAAAAGTGTGGTAAGAAGCTAATCGCGCTCATTATATTCTGATTTAAATCATTTTTTTATCAGCAGTCTTATCTTTAATATATTACTGCATTACGACCTTGATCATTTTCAAGAAATATGGATATATGGACAAAAGAAAAACTGTAAAAACGACATGTCCCTTTTACAAGGTGCAAATAAATATTTTACTTGACAAACGAAGCAAAGTTACATAACTTGCGCCTTTAAATTTTTCATCACTTGGTGGTTTTTATTATGAAGACTTATATGGCAAAAACTGAGGCACCGAACAGCGAATGGTATGTGGTGGACGCATCCGGTAAAGTATTGGGAAGATTAGCTGCGGAGATAGCACACCGACTGAGAGGTAAACATAAAGCGACTTACACTCCGCATGTCGATACCGGTGATTTTATTATTGTCGTCAATGCCGAAAAGATTGTTTTAACCGGCAAAAAGCTGACCGATAAGATTTATTATCATTATTCGGGTTATCCCGGTGGATTAAGAGAGACAAGTGCAGGAAAAATGCTGGCCGAGAAGCCGGAGAATTTAATTCGTACTGCAGTTGCGGGAATGTTACCCAAAACTAACCTGGGCAGGAAAATGTCGAGGAAACTGAAAGTTTATACCGGCAATGCTCATCCTCACGAAGCGCAGTGCCCGCATATTCTGGCGGTATAATTTCACCGTTTAATATAAGATTTGTTTGATATTTATTAATTTTGGAGAAGGTATGACACAGACACAAGAACGTTATTATGCAACTGGTAAAAGAAAAAGCGCCATAGCTCGTGTTTATATGAAATCGGGCAGTGGCAATATAGTAGTCAATAAAAGAAGCTATGAGGAGTATTTTACGCGTCCCAGCTTAAAGATGATCATCAGGCAGCCTTTCGAGATTACAGGGAAAATTGGCCAGTTTGATTTATATGTTAATGTCAGTGGCGGAGGAGTTGCCGGTCAGGCTGGAGCAGTCAAGCATGGAATTTCTAAAGCCCTTCTGGAATATGATGTCCAACTGCGCCCTATCCTGAAAAAGGCAGGTTTTCTGACCAGAGATGCCAGGGAAGTGGAAAGAAAGAAGTACGGACAACCGGGTGCCAGGAAAAGATTCCAATTCTCCAAGCGTTAAATTTCACAAACAGGGGGGCTTCGAGCCTCCCTTTTTTTTGGAGTTTTTATGATGAAAGCAGCAATATTTGGAGCCAGTGGTTATACGGGTCAGGAGCTTATACGAATCCTATTAGGTCATCCGGGAGTGGACCTGGTCGCTGTCACTTCACGGCGTTTTGAGTCTAAGCCGGTAGCGGAAATATTTCCTTCTCTTTACGGTCTGACGTCATTGAAATATATAAATGCGGCACCGGCAGATATAGCCAAAATCTGTGACATTGTTTTTCTGGCTCTTCCCCATGGAATTTCTATGGAGATAGCTCCGGTTTTTATACAAGCCGGAAAAAAGGTCATTGATCTTTCCGCTGATTATCGATTGCGGGATGTAAGTACTTATGAAGAATGGTATGCAAAACATACAAGTGCCGGCATTTTAAAAGATGCTGTATATGGAATTCCCGAATTATACAGGCAGAAAATTAAGGATGCAACACTTGTTGCTAATCCGGGTTGCTATCCGACAAGCATTATCTTAGGCCTGGCCCCGGCTTTGAAAAACCGGCTTTTAGATGTAAACACAATAATTGCTGATTCAGCATCCGGTGTCAGCGGGGCGGGAAGGGAACCGCAAACGAGTTCGCTGTTTTGTGAAGTTGATGGTGGATTTAAAGCTTATAAAGTCGGGAAGCATCGACACACTCCGGAAATCGAGCAGGAATTGAACATATTAGCCGGTGAAAAATTTGCTATTTCTTTCACACCACATTTACTTCCTGTCAAACGGGGAATTTTGAGTACAATTTATGCAAATTTAAAGACAGACATTGCTCTGCCGGAATTGTATGCTCTTTATTCATCTTTTTATAAGCAAGAAAAATTTGTCCGGATTTGTCCTCCGGGATCATTTCCTAATATTTCTGCTGTTTGCGGTTCCAATTTCTGCGATATCGGTCTGACGATTGATCTGCGGACAAAAAGGGTAATTATTGTCTCGGCAATTGACAATCTGGTTAAAGGCGCTGCAGGACAAGCCGTGCAGAATATGAATGTCCTTTGCAACTGGGAAGAAGATACAGGCCTGCAGATGGCCCCTATTTATCCTTAGGGGTCGTTATGAAATAACCACCCATGCAGGTCTTGTGACCTTCAGGTTATGGCAAGACCATTTCTTTACGGCCCCTTATGCCGGTGACGATATTTTAATGTTACAGTTATTATTGATGAACGGCTTAATAAATTTATGATCGGGTAACTATGTCTATAAGAATATTTAATACAGCAACAAGAAAGAAAGAAGTTTTCCAGCCGGTAAGAGAAGGGAAAGTAGGCATATATGTTTGCGGGATCACGGCTTACGATGTTTGCCATATAGGCCATGCCCGTGCCGCCGTCGTATTCGACATAGTAGTGAGACACTTGCGGTCACGCGGCTATTCGGTAACATATGTCAAGAATTTCACTGATATCGATGACAAGATTATCGCCCGCGCCCAAAAAGAAGGAGTCATTTTTTCTGAAATAGCCGAGCGTTTCATAGAGCTGCATAATGAAGATATGGCCGCAATGGGAGTAGAAACTCCCACTATTACTCCCCGGGCTACAGATCATATGGATGATATGATTAGCCTCATTGGTGTTCTGATGCAGAAAGACTTTGCGTATGTTGTCGACGGCGATGTGTATTTTGCAGTAAATAATTTTCATCAATATGGCGGACTTTCCGGCCGTAATCTAGATGAAATGCAAGCCGGTGCGCGTGTTGACATAAACGACAAGAAAAAGAACCCGATGGATTTTGCCCTGTGGAAAGCCAGCAAAGAAGGTGAACCCTTTTGGGAGTCCCCATGGGGCAAAGGCCGGCCGGGCTGGCATATAGAATGTTCGGCAATGAGCCGGCGTTATCTGGGAGAAACTTTCGATATTCATGGTGGCGGCGAGGATTTGATTTTTCCGCATCATGAAAATGAAATTGCCCAATCCCAGGCTGCAACCGGCAGACCTCTGGCCAACTACTGGATGCATAACGGCTTTGTTAAAATAAATTCCGAAAAGATGTCTAAATCGCTGGGCAACATCTTCCCTATCAGGGAAATTCTGAAAAATTATCACCCGGAAGTTTTACGCCTTTTTATGCTGCAGAGCCACTACCGGAGTCCGGTTGATTATTCTGCAGGATCACTTAATGAATCCAGAGCGGGACTGATCAGGTGCTATACGACGCTGCAGCAGTTAAAAGAAATTATGGCAGCTTCCGCCAATAGTGCGGCGACAGCGATAAATGATAAATCCTTGGCCAGAAGGAAAGACTTCATCAATAGGTTAGGTGAATTGATCGAGAAATTTAATTCGGCGCTGGATGATGATTTCAACACCGCACAAGGGCTGGGTTATGTTTTTGATGCAGTCAGACTGATTAACAATTTTGCTACTGCTGAAAAAAATATAATCGAGACAGGTAAATCTGCCGTTTTGCAGGAAGCAAAGAAAGCCTTCGAACATTTTGGGGCAGTTCTGGGTATTTTTCAAGATGACCCCGATCATTTCTTTCTTGTCGACAAAGAGATGGAGTCCAGCAAAAGGGCTCTGGATGTAATCGAAATAGAAAGTTTAATTAAGGCCAGACAAACAGCGAGAATTGACCACGACTGGGCCAGGGCAGATGAAATAAGAAGCAAACTTGCGGCGCTCCATATTGTCCTCAAGGATTCCAAAGATAACACCACTTGGTCGATAGAATAACTGTCAGCTATTTATCAAATCAATCTGGTTGATAATCACCTTTATCTTTTTATAATCTCCAAAATATATGGAAAATATCAGGAAAGATGATATAAGTGCTTAAATTATATATCAAGCAGCGAGAGGATTTTTATGAAAAAAATATTTAATAAGTGGTCTCTGTTAATTGCCGTTCTCCTGGGAGGCTTTGTCCTTTTCGTGCCCTTTACGGACAGCAGAGTTTCTGCCCTGGATAAGGGAATATATAAGGATATTAAGACATTTAATGAAGTTTTGGACCTGGTGAAGAAGAACTACGTTGATGAAGTGGAACCGCAAGCTTTGATCCAGGGTGCCATCAATGGCATGATCAAAACACTCGATCCCCACAGTACCTTTATGACCGCTGATATGTACAAGGAACTGGAGGTGGAGACGCAAGGTCAGTTTGGCGGAATCGGTATTGAAATTACTTTATTGAAGGATGTTTTGACAGTTGTATCGCCGATTGAAGATACACCCGCTTATAATGCCGGTGTGAAATCAGGTGATCAGATTATAAGAATTGACGGCAAGTCCACCAAGGATATTACGATTATGGAAGCTGTCCAAAAAATGCGCGGGCCCAAAGATACTAAAATAACAATTACGATCATGCGCGAAAACATTGACAAACCTAAGGATATCGTGTTGACACGCGCTATCATTCAAATCAAGAGTGTCAAAGCTAAAACCTTTGAAGACAATATCGGATACATTCGGATTGCTTCTTTCCATGAAAGGACAGCGGATGATTTACGCAAAGCATTGAAAGAAGTCACAGACAAACTGCATCCTATGAAAGGGCTGATTTTAGATTTAAGAAATGATCCCGGCGGTCTTTTGATTCAGGCAATAGAAGTATCCGATATGTTCCTTAAATCGGGTGTGATTGTTTCTACGCGCGGCCGGACCAAGAACATGGAATCAAAAATAAATGCCAAAGATAATGGCAATGAAATAACCTGTCCGATTGTTGTACTGGTTAACGAAGGCACGGCCAGTGCTGCAGAAATTGTTGCCGGAGCATTACAGGACAATGGCCGGGCTCTGATTGTCGGTACGCAAACATTCGGCAAAGCATCGGTACAAACAATAATTCCGCTGGAAAACGGTTCAGCTCTGAAACTCACCACTGCACGTTATTATACACCAAAAGGACGTTCCATCCAGGCGGAAGGCATCAAACCGGATATTGTTGTCAAATATATAAAACGTACGGAAGATGCAGATAATGGCTGGGATGACCGGATTCGGGAAAAAGATCTGAAAGGCCATATTAAACCCGCCAAAGAAGATGGTACCAGGCTTGATGAAGTGCAGGCCAAAGGCATAAAAGATTCTGCTGATTTAACGAAGGATAATCAGTTAAAAACTGCAATTGATATCTTGAAGGGCTGGGATATCATGAGGAAGAATTTGACCAACTGATTTTTTCAGTCAAAAGAGTTGTCGATTATTTATGAAGCTATTGAAACGTCTTTTCAGGGGACTGCTGATATTTTTGATAATTGCTTCCATTGCCGCCATAATTTATGTCTTGCAATGGGAAGAAGAACAGGTGGCAGTAAAACTGCCGAAGAAGGAAGCGAAACAGGCCGAACACTCCAGGATTGGATTACCGGAAGCGCAGAAGGAGAAACCGGTAAAGGATACCCCAATTGTTCCCGGTAGAGCGCCCCAGAAGGAAAAAGAAAAGATAGTTGTAGCTAAAATCGGAAAAACTCCATTGCCACTGCGGCAGGTGGCGATAATTATCGATGATATCGGCAATGATCTGGGGCCGGTAAGAGAGCTTTTAAAAATTAATGCCGAGATAACATTTGCAATTCTGCCTTTTTGCAGCCATACGAGTGCTGCCGCAGAGACAGTGCATGCTGCTCACCGGGAGATACTTTTACATCTGCCCATGGAACCGGCATCCTATCCACAGGAGAAGCCGGGGAAGGGTGCTCTCTTTACCGATATGAACGAAAAGGAACTTTTATTCCAGTTGGATAAAGACCTGGCTTCAGTACCCTACATTTCCGGTGTTAATAACCATATGGGTTCAAAGTTCATGGGTGATGAAGAGAAACTGAAGTTAATTTTTGACAGGTTAAAGGGAAAGAATTTGTTTTTTATTGATTCGCGGACAGCACCAAATTCCAAAGCTTCGGCAGCTTCAGGAAAATCAGGTCTGCCGCTGGCTTCCCGGAAGATATTTCTTGATAACAACCGCGATTATAAAGAAATTTATAAAATATTAGCCGGAATCGCCCGGGATACGGAAGGCGGAGATGTTTCACCTATCATCATCATTGGTCATCCGCACCCGGAGACTATCCGGGCAATAAAGGATGGAACTAAAATGTTACGGGAAAAAGGGGTAGTTATTGTTCCGGCCTCTAAATTGATAAAAGATAACGCTCGGCAGGGTTCTTCGTAATTACATTTTGAGCTCAAAGGATATTCAAAGGTCCGGAGAGAATGAGATTTCCATATGCAAAAAAGACATAAACATCTGATAATGCTGCTGGGACTGACAATCATGATGATCAGTGGTTGCAGCTTCAGTTCTTCGGCAATTTATACGGACAACAGTTCGGTCGAGGCTACTTATCATTATTCATTAGGCGTTCTTTTACGGCTGGATGGTCAGGTAAATGAAGCAACTGCTGAATTGGAAAAAGCAGTTGCCGCTGATCCACGTTCTTCCTATCTGAAAACAGAACTGGTTTCTCTTTATGCGGAAAAGGGCGAACTTCCCAAAGCGATGACTTTGGGCGAAGAAACACTCGCCGTCAATCCGGACGATAGCGAATTGCACCTGGTTATGGGTGGTTTGTACCTGAACCTTCGTGAATACCAAAAAGCTATCCAAGAATACAAAACGGTAATCCAACTGGAGCCGAAAAATTTGGTCGCCCATCTTTACCTGGCCACAATTTATGCAGAAGAAAAGAAATATAATGAAGCCGAAGAAATCTTTGCCAAATTATTGAAAATAGATCCCGACAATGTAATGGGCATATATTATTTCGGTAAAGTGTTGTCGGAAATGAAACGATTTGATGATGCAGCCTCGATGTATCGGAGAGTCATTTCCATCAGACCTTATTTCGAAGCGGCAGTATTCGATTTAGCGGCTCTTTATGAGAAACAAAAGAAAATGGATAAAGCTATTGAAGTTTATCGCAATTATATTGAAATCAATCCTGCCCGGATAAATTTAAGAGTGAAAATTGGAGATCTTCTGATCAAAGATAAGAAATATGAAGAAGCGCAAAAAGAATACCAGGAGTTGTTAAAAACTACGCCGGATAACAGCGAAGTAAGAATTGCCCTGGGACTTTTATATTACGAGATGAGGCGTTTCGATTTGGCAGTTCCGGAATTTTTGCGGGTGCTGGAGAAAAATGCCGGCGATGACAGGACCCGTTATTTACTGGCCAGCGCCTATGAAGAAAACAACGACAACAAATCAGCCCAGGCTGAATATCAAAAAGTATCTTTTACATCCGAAATATACCCCAATGCCATGATTCATGTGGCTATGATTTTAAAGAAAGAAAATAAGTTACCGGAGGCAATCAAAGTTCTCAAGGAATCCATCCTTAAGAAAAAGGGCCAGGTGACACTTTTTCTTTATTTGTCTTCCCTTTATGAAGATAGCAAAGATATGCTCAATGCTGAAAATATTTTAAAAGAAGGGATGGAAAATTCACCGGCGAATATTGATTTACATTATAGTCTGGGTGTCATTTATGAAAAAACGAATCGTTTTCCTGAAAGCATCAAGGAAATGGAAACTGTTTTAAGTATGGATCCGGATAATGCAGAAGCTTTGAATTTTATCGGTTATAGTTATGCAGATCGCGGTCTTAACCTGGATGAAGCCGAAAAGATGATTGTTAAAGCTCTGAAAATCAGGCCGGACAACGGTTATATGATTGATAGCCTCGGGTGGGTACATTTTAAACAGGGCAAATTAGACAGCGCTCTTTCTAATTTAAGAAAGGCAATGGAAATCATGCCTGCCGATGGCGCCATTATTGAACATTTAGGTGATGTTTATCTGAAGTTGGACAGACTGAAAGAAGCAAACGAAATGTATGAAAGAGCGCTGAAAATTGATCCGAAAAATAAATCGCTGCAAAACAAACTGAAAGATTTGATAAAGAAAAACTGAAGCAATTTTCTTCCAGAGAAAATAATTACCGGCTGTTGGTGCACATAAAATTACTCGAGTGATCAAAGAAACTTTTTCTATGCTGAATCATTTTCATTTTTTTAAGAAAATAATTTTTTTGATTATTGTAGTAACTTTACCTGCTGCCTGTGCTAAGCAAATTATTATTCCTCATGATCCTTCCACCCAAAAAGTTCTTTTTAAAATTTCCAGTACTCTTCCGGAAACTGATATAATGAGTGCGATCGCTCAAATTGCTTTGGTTACGTCCGGAGGTTATTATCCGGCAAGAGCCGCTCTCATTATAAAAAAGCCTTTATATTTGCGTTTAGAACTTCTTCCGCCAATGGGTCCGCCGGATTTTTTTCTGGTCGTAACTCCACACGAAATGAAAATTTTATTGCCGGCAAAAGGCGAGTTTTATCAGGGAGAGCCTAACAGCCATAATTTATCGCGCTTTTTGCCCTGGCAATTTAATATTGAAGATATGGTTTTCATCTTTGCCGGTACTTATCCTCCTCTAATCGGAGATGTTGCTTATTTGCGCACTCCGGAAGAAAATTATTTGCGGATAGATATGAAAGCTCAATCAGGAATATCACAAACGGTATGGATAGGACCTGCCGGCCATTTGAGCAAACTGGAACGCTTTGATGAAAATGGAAAAGAGCTATATAAAGCCGAATTTACAGATTATGAAGAAGGAAGTTCTATCGCCGGTAAAATCACTGTAGGCCTGGCCGATGGCGTAACTTCCATCACTATAAAATATTCCGGTCTTAAAATTGAAAAAGCAAAAGATCTGGCAGTTTTTGATCTGCCTGTACCTGCCGGTTTTAAGACAATTATGATTGATTAATAACCATTCGCTTGAAAGCTACCACTACACAAGCGGCAATTACCGGTAAGGAGATTGACATATTATGCCATTACACGAAATATTTCTGGCAACGGATAAGTTGACTGATTTTGAAAAGTGTGCAAGATTAACTCGGACTATAGCTAAAATATTCTAGTACCAGAATGAAAACAGGCATCAAACTGATAAATAATGCCTTAGTCTATGCGTTGGAAGAAGATTATCTGTTTACTTCAAATGAGGTGCTCCGGTATCTTCAAGTAACGGAGAGAACATGGCTAAAAAATATTTTATAACTACCCTGGCAGTTGTTCTATGTATGGGGATGCTGCCGGTCCCGTTAGCTACAGGATTTTCCAAGTCGGCGATAATCCTGGCCTCTCACAGGAATTCTTTATCCACTGAAGTTGGTCGGGATCCAAGAAAGCTTATACTGCGCTCTGCCTTTGCCTTGGTAGAGGACCAGCAGACAGGTGAACTACTGATTCAGAAACAAGCGACGGCAGTATCGCCTATAGCTTCCATCACAAAACTTATGACCGCTATGGTAGTGCTTGATGCCAAAATTGATCTTCAGGAATCGCTTACCATCGAATCCGGAGACATGGACACCCTGCGTCATAGCCGCTCCCGCCTGCCCGTGGGTATTCACCTGGCACGCAGAGATGCTCTGCTGCTTGCTTTGATGGCTTCCGATAATCGCTCGGCTCATGCTCTAGGGCGAACTTATCCCGGCGGTTTCGCTGCCTGCATTACTGCTATGAATACCAAAGCCCAGTCGATGGGACTGCTGGAGACGCACTTCGAGGATACCACCGGATTATCCAAAGGTAATGTTTCCTCCGCTCGAGACCTGGCGCGATTGGTTGATGCCGCCTACCAATATCGTCTTATCAGGGAATTTACCACCTGCAAAAAAGCTATTGTCCATTCGGGTCGACGCGTAATGGAATTTCATAACACCAATCACTTGATTCAAAACCCGCGCTGGCGGATAGGTCTCTCCAAGACGGGCTTTACCGACGAGGCAGGCCGATGTCTCGTGATGCAAGCACATGTGGCCCGGCGTCCCGTGCTTATTGTGCTGCTTGATTCTCAAGGCAAGTTAACCCGGGTCGGCGACGCCAACCGAATAAAACAGTGGCTGGAAGGACCATCGCTGGCACCACGAATCAGAAAGGGATGATCAACAAGGGTAAGCAAAGCCTCAAAGCTATTTTTTCTTATATAGATACCTCTCAAAAAAACGATTATAATTTGTCCAATCGGAATCGGCATTGTTGGAATCAGCTGTGAATGATTGAAATGCGTTGAGTTTAGCATCGAGGTCATCCATATAATGGACAGCCAGCGCCTCCATCGTTTTAGGGCGTTTGGGCGAGCCGTATTCAAATTCTCCATGATGGCTCAAGATAACATGGCGCAGTTCCAATGACAACTGCATCGGGAAATCAGGAATGGCGGCAATCTTTTTGTCGATCATCTCCACGCCCATAACTATATGGCCGATTAATCTGCCTTCATCGCTGTACTCAACCAGTTGGTCATAGGAAAATTCGTAAATTTTGCCAATGTCGTGCAAGAGTCCGCCCGCAATAAGCATGTCCCTATCCAGATACTGATAATGTTCGGCGATTTTAGTCAGCAGGCGCACAACAGAAAGTGTATGTTCCAGGAGGCCCCCCAAGTAAATGTGATGGAAACCCTTGGCTGCCGGTGCTCTTTTAAAAAGTTCAGCTGTCTTTTCGTCTTTAAAAAAAGCATAAAGCAAATCTTGGAGTGGTTTGTTCTGAACTATGTCAATGTATCTGAGCAGCTCATCGTACATAGCCATGACATTGCCTTTGGCGACGGGCAGGTAATCCGTTGGTTCAACTTCTTCCCAATTACATTTCTTTATACCGATGATGGAGATTTGAATGGAGTTTTTATAAGTGTTTGCTCTGCCTTCAATGGCAATGATATCTCCTTTTTTAAACTGCTGATCAAATTCCACAGCGCTATCCCAGACCTTGCCGTCTAGTTCACCGGTTTTGTCTTTCAGCTTTACTGTCAGATAGGGAGCACCCTTTAGCGAAAAAGCCATGTTTTTTTCGGCAACCAAAAAAGAAGAAGATATTTTTTCTCCCTGCTTGATGTCTTTAAGATAAATACTTTTTGTTTTCAAATTTTTATCCACCTTTCGTAAGAATAAATGTTTGTCTTATACGCTCGAAAATAGTCGGTTAAAGTTATAGCAGCTATATTAAATGTTCAAGTGCCTTTGCCGGTAGTGCTGAGAAATAATTGTCATTGTACCTATATTCCTTTCAGAAGATAATATATTCATTTCTCTGCCCGCTTGAATATCAGTTCTCAAATTTTTTCCCTTAAAATACGATGATCTTCTACACGAACGGTCAGCTTGCTCATATCAAAATATTCCATCAGCGGAATTATATATTTACGGGAAAGGCCGGTTAATTCTTTGAAGCTGCCGGGCGTTGCTTTACCATCTTTCATCAGCAGCGCCTTATAGTCTTTACGTAATTGGTCAAGAGACTCACGCGCAAAACAAAGATCTTCATTGATCTTGATCAATTCACCATTTTTAACCATCAGTTTAATGATGCTTTGTGCCTGGGCTCTCTGATCTTTAAAGCCGGCAATAACATCTGTAAGTGCCGGCGGTGTCAAACCGGCTTTTTGGTAAATCCCGGCAATGGTAAGACGAATTGCATCAATATCTCCTGTCATCTGAATATGGTGCGCTGCCAGACGCACGTTATCTTTATCGCTGACAATTGTTTCTTTTTTACCTAAACTGCGCAGCGCCATATTAAATAATTTCGTGGAGACAGGCCGGCCCAAAGCAGCTTTCAATTCCTCTTTCGAGATGCCCTCCTGTAGAGGATTGTTTATATGATATGCCGCGATATTTCGGGTAATCAGTTCTTCGAGTTGAGAATAAAAATATTCGGAGATTACGGTCGTATCTTCGCCATCCAATAAAATTGCTCTCTTCCGGGAAAATAAATTTTCCAATACTTCTTTAATTTTCCTGTTACTCACGCCCAAACGAAAAGCGAGGCCACAGAGGTTGATGCCGACAAATCCGGTTCTTTCCATAATGGCAGAAATTCTTTCCGGCAATGATCCGTTTTGCAGTTGATGAAACTCGCTGAGAACTTTTTCATTTTTTCTTTTGTGCTTTACCGGCTGCGGATCTAGGATCTGGCCGCCGCCGATCGTGGTTACCGGTGAGTAACTGCGCAAAACGAAATGTTCACCGGCAACTACTACGGTCTTGTTGACCAGGACCAACTGAGCAAAAGCTTTTTCTCCCGGAAGAAGTTCGTCTTGCGAAAGCAATATTATCCGGGCGATAACTTCGCTTGTCCCTGTATGCAGGCGAACCAGTGCCCTGTTTTTTAGGCTCTTGGAATTTACTGCCAGATATTCGACCAAAATATCCAATCTCTGTGTGGGCCAGACAGTTTGCGGGCGCACCAGAACATCACCACGGTTGATACTTGATCTTTCCGTCCCTTGCAGATTTATCGCCGTACGCTGTCCTGACCAGGCTTCTTCCACCGCCATATTATGGACTTGAAGGCCGCGAATGCGCGAAATCAGTCTTTGCGGGAGAATTTGCACTTCTTCTCCTACTTTAATGCTGCCGGAGACGAGTGTTCCGGTGACAACAGTGCCAAACCCCTTCATCGTAAAAACGCGATCCACTGGCAGACGAAATATGCCGTCATCTGTTTTTTCAGCAATTTGTCTTACAGTAGCATCGATTGCGTCTTTGAGATCGGACAAGCCTTCCTGTTTAATGGCGGATACCGGCACAATGGGTGCATCCTGTAAAAAAGATCCTCGGAGAAATTCAGCTATCTCCGATTTGACCAGCTCCAGCCAGTCCGCTTCCACAAGATCAATTTTTGTCAAGGCTACAAGACCGCAGGTTATACCCAGAAGCGAGCAGATATGCAGGTGTTCTTTTGTCTGCGGCATGACACCTTCATCGGCGGCTATAACGAGCATAACCAAATCAATGCCTGCCGCGCCGGAAACCATGTTTTTAATAAATTTTTCATGTCCCGGAACATCAACAACACCCACTGTTAGATTGGAAGGAAGGGTAAGCGAGGCAAATCCCAGTTCAATCGTTATGCCTCTTTCTTTTTCTTCTTTTAAGCGGTCAGTGTCTACACCGGTAAGTGCTTTGATTAAAGCAGTTTTTCCGTGGTCGACATGTCCTGCTGTGCCTAAAACAAAATGTTTCATGTGCCTGCCTGATACCGTATGGTCTTCTTTTGCTAACTTTTTTGGCTTTGGTCGTTGGCTTCTTCAATGTATTCCGCAATGCGCCGGATGCATGCCCGGCGCATAACCTGAAGGTCACTCGCTGTCAGGCGTGCCGGGGAGCCTCTTCTTTGCCGCTTCGTTATCCTTTCGAATATACCATGGTATAATATTTTTAAACCTTAAGGAAAGTAACAAACTCCTGACTTTTTCACAACATCATAATTTATGTGATAATGGATTTTAATAAATCGCAGATATGTATAGAAAAGATTCAAACTGTCTGACGGAAATAAATCAGCCTTGCGCTTGGGCTTACAGGTGCTTTGGTTTTTGTATATGGGGAAGCGGTAAATTATTTTTGTCTTTGCTCATTTAATATATCGAGCGGTAATCCGAGTTTAATAAGCAACAATCACTTTGCCGCGTGGAAGTATCAAAACGAGCGTATCCGGATCATTAGCATAACGGTACAGTTTGTTGGCGAGTTGTTGCCCCGCCTGAACCCGGTCTTTGTAAAGGAACATGATTTTATGTCCTGTTCACTGTATGAAATGATTGCAGGTTTCCCGGCAGTCTTTAACTGCCAGCCAATGCCGCCTCACCGATTGGCTGATATGCCATAAGTTCTGACCACATAAGTAGTTTTTAACTATCATAATGCTTGGATTTAATGTCCATTGAAATCTGACAAACGGTGCGCTAGCCTTTGCTTGCGTCCGGTTTTTCAAAGTAATGCCGCAATCAAGAAACTAATGTCAAAGGAGGAATAGCCATGGTTCACATAGAAGTCCATCATAAAGTCAAAGATTATGCACAATGGAAAGAGGTATTTTATGAACAGGCAAAAATACGCAAGGAGTCAGGATCAAAAGGAGCGCGTATATTCCGGGATGAAAAAGATCCCAACAATGTGGCTATTCTTTTTGAGTGGGATGAAATGGCCAAGGCACGCACTTTTTTCGAGTCGGGGTTTCTCCAGCATACGTTGGAACGGGCCGGGGTAATTGGCAAACCGGAGATTTTTTTTGAGGTAGAGAAAACAGATGCATAAGTATGGACATTAAATGAGGAAAGGAAATAAGAGATGAAGCGAAAAGCAACAGCAATCTGGCAGGGCGGTCTGAAAGACGGGCGGGGAAAAATTTCAACCGAAAGCATGGTTCTTTCTGATACACAATATTCTTTTGCCACGCGCTTTGAAAACGGCACAGGCACTAATCCCGAAGAGTTATTAGCTGCCGCTCATGCCGGCTGCTTTTCTATGGCCCTATCGGGTCAATTACAGGGCGTTGGTCTCACCGCCGAGAGAATCACCACTACCGCATCCGTTACAATAGAAAAAGATGGAGCAGGTTTTACTATTACAGCTGTCCACCTTAATGTTGTGGCTAATGTTCCTGGGGCTGACCTCAAATTATTTAATACTGCCGCCATGACTGCCAAAGAAGGTTGCCCCGTGTCGAAGCTGTTTAAAGCGAAGATCACCATGGATGCCGTATTGGAGTCCTAGCTATTGTCCGGGAGGTTAATACCAATTGGCCTGCAAGTTATCACTTTGCCTCTCTTTAGATGCATAGTTATCTGACTTTTTGGAAATTCTCCCTTTGCTGATACCGGCCTTTCGCATCAGCATGGTCGTTTGATAGCTGAGGGGTATCTGCCGATGAATAAAGAAGCTATGTTCCGGGAAAAGCAAAATGGGAAAAGGGTCTATTGTTATCTCTGCGCTCACGGATTTCATATTTCTGCATTCGGGGTGGGTATCTGGTTCGAAGTGACTACGCTGATTGTTCCGGGTGAAAATGATTCGGATGAAGAATTGGGACAAATTGCCGATTTTTTGGTCCAGACGAATAAAAATATCCCCCGGCATGTAAGCCGGTATAAGTTTGCTGATCATCCGGTTACCTCTCTGGAATCACACCAAAGAGCAAGAGAGATTGGCCGGAATGCGGGATTATGTTATATTTACCTGGGCAATGTTGCAGAAGGAGCAAATACAAACTGTTATCGGTGCTGTGAGCTGATCTTAAAGCGAAGATACATGGGTGCCAATCTTTTTATAGCCAGAGACAGATCAATCAAAGGTACTACTGATTATCCACCCGGGGCTATTTAAATTTCTATTTATACTCAATCCGTTTGACGATTAACACTTGCCTGTAGAACTGCCGATAATGCAAAAAACATATTTGCATCATACTATGCGGTATGAGCTTCCGGTCTTGGGAGCAACTCAGCAATAAATACTTCATGATAACTCGCTATTTTGGAGAGAAGATTATCTTTGCAAGGAAATTTCTCTCAATATTATTTTTGTTGTTTTATTCGAGACGATAATTTAAATTAAAACTACTGTTGAAAATACCGGCGGTAATTGTTAGAAACAAAAATTCAAAGAGGTGGCTTTTGCGTATTCTTGGTATGGATTACGGTGAAAAAAGAATTGGTGTTGCCATTTGTGATGAGTTGGGGTTCACAGCTCAGGGCTTACCGACGATCATTAGAAAGACGAAGAAACACGATTTGGAGATTGTAGCAGGTCTAATCAAAAACTATAATGTCGAGAAAATTGTCATAGGTTATCCTATTCGTCTTGATGGCTCCGAAGGAATTCAATGTGAAAAAGTCAACCGGTTTGCTGTGCTTCTGAATAAAACTTTTTCCTTATCGGTAATTAAATGGTCTGAAGCACTATCCACAAAAGAAGCTGAAGAAATATTGATTAATTCCGGTATGCATTGGAAAAAGAGAAAGAAAACAGTTGATAAACTGGCCGCCTGTATTATCCTTCAGGGTTACCTGGATTCTTCCGGCAGTATAAATATTAATTAATCCTGTAAATATTAAAATAATATGAAAAAATTACTCAGCAAAAATAAATATTACGTTATCTTGTTGCTTACTGTTGGTGTCATTACGTATTTTGCACTGCTGATAAATTATTCCGTAAGTCCTATCGATAGTAAAAACACCCCGGTGACAGTTGACATACCTAGCGGCTCCAGCTTCCTTAAGCTTACCGAAATTCTCAATGATTCAGGTATTATCAAGAACCGGATATTATTTTATGGCCTCGCGATAACCAGGCAGGCATTGAGTTCCATTCGCGCCGGTGAATATGAATTTAATACTTCGATGACTCCATCTGCCGTCATCTCTAAATTACTCCGGGGAGAAATCAAAACTTATCGCGTAACTATTCCTGAAGATCTTTCCGTAAAAGAAATAGCTGCCCGTCTTATGGAATATAAATTAATTGACGAGGAGTCTTTTCTGGAATTGGCGGAGGATGAAGAATTCCTGGAATCTGTACGTGTTAAGGCCGTTTCTGTCGAAGGATACCTCTTCCCGGAAACATATAATTTTGACCGGTCGATGAGTACGCGCCAGATTATGCGCATCATGGTCAACCAGTTTTGGAAGAGAGTTACACCGGCGATGTTGGATAGGGCCCATAAGCTGGGTTTTAGTACTCACGAATATATTACTTTGGCCTCAATCATCGGCAAAGAATCAGGAAATAGTGGTGAAAAGCCTTTAATTTCGGCGGTCTTTCATAATAGATTAAAAAGAAACATGCGCCTGCAAAGCGATCCGACCGCCGTATATGACCTGGAAGATTTCGCAGGAACCGTGAGACGCAGTCATCTGAAGAGAAATTCACCGTATAATACTTATGCTATCAATGGTTTGCCACCGGGGCCAATTGCCAATCCCGGACTTGATTCCCTCAAAGCAACTCTTTATCCGGCAGATGCTAATTATCTTTACTTTGTCTCGCGGCATGATGGTTCGCACTTTTTTTCTGCTTCCCTGGAAAAGCATAATAAAGCAGTTTTCCGCTATCGCGTGAGGATAAATAGCAACTAGCTGTTATTTGTCTTTCCAAGTAATCTGAAATATTCGAAATTATTAGTAATTAATCCCTCTACATAATTATTTGATTATCAAATACGAAATATTTCGTAGGCTATTTTGACTCGGTATAATTCTGCCTGCAACATTTCCCCGATTTCTGAGTAATTTTAAGTCAATAAATCAGAAAAAAGTTATTTTTTTTCTTGACAAAGACAATCACCCTCTTTATAGTTGGCCACGTGGAGTAAAGTGGTTTGTTGTGGAGGGAAAATAGTGTCCGTTTTTCGAGGCCAATATCATCATAATATCGACGAAAAGGGAAGAGTAATCTTTCCGTCCAAGTTCCGGGAGATCTTTACGGAAACGTATGACAACCGTATGGTGATTACCAATTGGGACGGCTACTTGATGGTTTTTCCTTACGATGAATGGCGCGTTATTGAAGAAAAAGTTTCTCACCAGTCTATTCTGCGCAAAGAAGTGAGGGCTTTCCAACGCTTCTTCATGTCGGGTGCCGTTGATTGTAATCTGGACGGCCAGGGACGCGTACTTATCCCGCCGACGTTACGTGAATATGCTAAATTGGAAAAAGATATTGTTCTAGCCGGGATGATCAAAGTAATCGAGATTTGGTCCAAAGATCGCTTTGAGGAAGAAATGAAAAAGACCGGTGAAGAAATTGATAAAGCCACTAACTTCATTGCCGATTTGGGAATTTAAAGCATGGATACCGACTTTTGTCATGAGCCGGTAATGCTGAAAGAGGTTATTGATTGGCTTTGTATCAGCAAAAATGGAATTTATGTGGATGGCACTGTGGGGGGCGCAGGCCATGCCTATGAGATACTCAAAGCAACTAATGGTTTTTTGATTGGGATTGATTGTGACGATGAAGCCCTGCGGGCGGCAGAAAAGCGGCTGGCCGAATTCGGCTCTCGCAAGGTTCTAGTGAAAGCTAATTTTGCCGAACTTGGCTCGGTTCTGGAAAATTTACAGATAAAAAAGGTTGATGGCGTTCTCCTGGATATGGGGGTTTCTTCACATCAACTGGATCGAGCTGAAAGAGGCTTTAGTTTTAATCAACTGGCGCCGCTCGATATGCGGATGGATCGTAGTTTGAAGCTCAGCGCTTACGATATTGTCAACAGCTTTGCCCAAAAAGATTTGGAAAGAATTATTCGTACTTTCGGGGAAGAAAAGATGGCAAGTAGAGTTGCAAGGGCAATATCGCAAAAAAGAAGGTCATCTCCTCTGGAAACGACGGTGGAACTCGCTGCCGTTATTGCTTCTGCCATGCCTGCTAAATTTCGCTGGCAAAGAATTCATCCCGCCACAAGAACATTTCAAGCAATCAGGATTGCCGTTAATAATGAATTGGACAGCATCAAACCGGCAATTGATTCTGCCGCAAGCGTATTAAATCGCGGTGGTCGAATTGCAGTTATCTCTTTTCATTCATTGGAAGACAGAATTGTTAAAAATGAATTTCGCGCTTTGCAGGGAGCTTGCAGTTGTCCCAAAGATGTGCCGATTTGTACCTGCAAACGGGAGGCAATACTCAAAGTGCTGACGAAAAAAGCATTGATCCCCGCAGCCGCAGAAACAGAAGCAAATCCACGCTCCCGCAGTGCCAAACTGCGGGTGGCTCAGAGGGTATAAAATGGAACAGGCAGTCAGCACACAGGCCATGCCGCATGTCCGGGAGGAGAGGGAATCATCGTCCGGCATCAAGTATCCGACTTTTATTGTAGTGGCCATAGTGTTGATGTTTGTCGCCCTGATCTATGTAGGCTCGCACATTCGTATGACGGAGCTGGAATATAAATATACTGCGGAATTAAGTGCTCAAGAACAAATGCTGGAAGAGCAAAAAAAGCTGAAGCTGGAATATGCGATGCTTAAGTCACCGCAGCGAATAGAAGGCATAGCAAGAAGCAGGTTGCTAATGTCTTATCCTGAAACAGATCAAGTAATTGTCTTGAAAAATTCGGGAGAATAATATGGCAGTTGAAACGAAAAAAAAGCTTAAAATCAGGATTGTCAGTGTCTTGTTAATTTTCCTCATACTATTTATAGCCTTACTTTCCCGTGCTTTTCAATTGCAGATTTTGTCCGGCCAGAAACTTAAAACCATGGCACAAAAACAGCAGACTACCACATTACAATTGCAGCCGGAAAGAGGAGTGATTTTTGACCGCAACGGTGAAAAACTGGCGGCATCGATTATGGCGGATTCTGTGTGCGCCGATCCATCTAAAATTGCCGATCCCGTGCGAACATCCCGTCAAATATCAGAAATTCTCAATTTGGATAAGACTGCGGTCTTCAAGAAAATATCCGAGCCGAAAAACTTTTGCTGGCTGGCCAGAAGAATTTCTCCGGATCAGGCAGCTTCTGTGGGAAACGCAAATATTGAGGGGATCGTTTTGGTCAAAGAGCCGAAACGTTTTTATCCCAATGGCGAGCTGGCGGCGCATATGCTGGGATTTGTCGGTGCCGATGCCACCGGTTTGGAAGGCCTGGAAAAAAAGTATAACGAAGTTCTCAAGGGAAAGCCGGAAAAACTAGCCTGGTCCCGTGATGCTAAAGGCAAGAAGTTGTTTTTACGTGCAGACAAAAGTGAGACAAAAAAAGATGAAAATATTAATCTCGTTCTGACCATTGATAGTCGTATTCAATATCTGGCAGAAACTCATTTGAAAGATGCCGTCTTGAGCAAGGGAGCAAAAGGCGGGCTGGCTATTGTCATGGATCCTAAAACCGGTGAGGTTCTGGCTTTGGCCAATGAGGGAAGGTTCAATCCGAATAATATTGACGGACTGATTCCGGAAAAATGGCGCAACCGCGCCATTACCGATTGCTTTGATCCTGGATCTACCTTCAAGCCATTTTTGGTGGCCGCCGCGCTGGAAGAAAAGGCCGTTAAAGCAACAGATAAGTTCTTTTGTGAAAACGGATCTTATCGCATAGCGAACCGGACAATTCATGAAGCTAATCATGGGCGCCACGGGGTGCTTGCCGTACCCGAGATATTAAAATACTCCAGCAATATCGGTTCGGTGAAAATTGCCCAGAAGTTGGGTAAAGAAAAGTTCCATGACTATATTGAACGTTTTGGGTTTGGATCTAAAACGGGTATAGATCTGCCGGGCGAATCGACGGGACTACTAAGGCCTGTGCAAAAATGGACGACAGTTGATGCCGCGACAGTTGCTTTTGGTCAGGGGGTCTCGGTTACGGGCATTCAATTAATTTCGGCGCTGTCGGCCATTGCCAATAATGGAGTTTTGATGAAACCTTATATTGTGCGGGGCTTTACTGATAATAACAACCGTATGATCAAGATGTATACACCAACGGTTGTGCGGAAGGTTGTTTCTCCCGGCGTGGCAAAGCTATTGACCGGCATGCTTACGGAAGTTGTCGGGGCCGTTGACGGTACCGGCAAAAACGCCCGTATAGTCAACGTAGCCGTAGCCGGTAAAACAGGAACTTCACAAAAATTTGATTTTACCCGGGGCGTTTATTCATCGGAAAAAGTGCGAACATCTTTTATGGGATTTTTCCCGGCCGATAATCCACAAGTCGCCATTTTAGTAATTCTCGATGAGCCGCAGCGTGACAAGTGGGGCGGTATAGCTGCCGCACCGGTTTTCAAAAATATTGGTGAGCAGATATTGAATTGTTTTAAAACAAACATCCGGGAAACACCGGTATTTGAACAGGAAAAAACAAATAGAGTACAACTGATTTCGACTCAGCAGACATTAGCTCCGGAGAATGTTGCTTCGGATGATGATTCCGTTATGCCTAATTTCTTAAATTTGACGATCAGAGAAGTGCTGAAGAAAGCCAGGGAGCGATCAATAGAAGTGAAAATATCCGGTAATGGCTGGGCGACAAGCCAATTTCCGCAAGCCGGTACACAGCTCGGCGAAGAGCGGGTTTGCAATATTACATTTGAATTAAATAACTGAGGCGGCGATGAAACTGGAGCAACTGCTCGCAGGAATAGACGGGAGCAATACTTCCGGAGACATTGGGGACGAAATCTCCACTGTTTGTTATTCGGCGGAAAAGTGCCGGGAAGGATCTGTCTTTGTGGCCATTCCAGGGTTAAAGCATGACGGCCATGATTTTATCCCGGAGGCAATTGCTCGCGGTGCAAAGTATATCGTACATGAAAAAGATTTACAGTTTCCCCGGGAAGTAACGGCCATTAAGGTGGCGAACAGCCGACGTGCTTTAGGAATATTAGCTAAAAACTATTTCGGCAATCCTTCAGCAAATCTTGTTTTGATTGCCGTTGTCGGGACAAACGGAAAGACAACAATTACATATTTGCTGGAATCTATTTTAAAGGCGGCAGGTAATAAATGTGGTGTTCTGGGAACGGTCAATTACCGTTTTAATGATAAAACATATCCTGCACCAAATACAACGCCCGAATCTTATGAGCTGCAGAAAATTCTTCGTGAAATGGCCGATGCCGGCGTGACACATGTTATAGCCGAAGTGTCCTCGCATGCCATTGATTTGAAAAGGGTCGATGATTGTGACTTCGATATGGGAATTTTTACCAACCTTACCCGCGACCATCTTGATTATCACAAAACAATGGAAAATTATTTTCAGGCTAAGAAAAGGTTTTTTTCCGAAGTACTGCCGCAAAGCAGGAAAAATAATCATCAGAAAATGGTAATCAATAACGATGACAGGTGGGGACAGAGAATTCTGGCGGAAACGCAGCTGCCGGCATTGGCATATTGTATCGAAAACAACTGTGACCTCAAAGCAACTGATTATGACTTATCGCTTTTGGGAATTACAGCCCGGATAAATATTTCCGGTGAAACGCTTTCCATTTCCTCTCCGCTGATTGGCAAATTTAATCTTTATAATATTCTGGCGGCGGTCGGCGCCTCATTCATTCTCCATATCCCGCAGTCATCGATAAAGGCGGGCATTGAGCAGCTGTCCTGTGTGCCCGGGCGGTTGGAAAGTGTCGAAACAAATTCCGGCTTCCATGTTTTTGTGGATTACGCGCACACGGATGATGCTTTAAGAAGAGTGCTGCAAAATTTGTCGGTGCTCAAGAAAAAAAGGATCATCACGGTATTTGGTTGCGGCGGCGATCGTGACCGTGGCAAACGGCCCCTTATGGGCGAAGCCGCGGTGAGTTATAGTGACCTCGCCATCGTAACCTCGGACAATCCCCGTCTGGAAGATCCTGGGGCGATAATCAGAGAAATAGAAACGGGGATTGATCAAAAGAAGATTAAAAAAGTGGAGATTGATAGTCCGCAAATAATGAATGAAACTCATTCTTATACGGTAATTCCTGACCGGAAAAAAGCAATCGAAGCGGCAATCCATTTCGCCTCGGTGGGGGACATTGTTTTAATCGCCGGTAAGGGTCATGAAGATTATCAGATCATGGGTACAAAAAAGATGCCCTTTGATGACCGTATTGTTGCTGCAAATGCTTTGAAAAGGAAGGTTAAATAATTTATGGTCAGTGCCTCCCCGATATATACTGCCAAGCAGGTATTGATAGCAACCGGCGGTGTTTTGCTTGCAGGAGAGCAAGGAAATAAATTTTATGGAATTACAACCGATTCCCGGAAGGCTGAGGATGGGAATTTATTTATTGCCCTGCAAGGCGAAAAATATGACGGCCACGATTTTATCCGAAGGGCATTAGAGCAGGGAGCCGCGGGTCTTTTGGTGCACAATGAGACTAAATTAGAGCCGGCTCTGCCGGGAAAGAAAGTAACTGTAATTAAAGTTGCCGATACATTACAAGCACTGGGTGATCTAGCGCAAAATTACCGAAAGCGCTTTTCCATCCCGGTGATTGGATTAACCGGTTCTTCGGGAAAGACAACCACAAAGGAAATGATGGCGGCAATTATCGGCCGGGCGAGAATAACCTTAACAACAGAAGGCAACCTGAACAATCTGATCGGATTGCCGCAAACGATATTTCG
Source organism: Deltaproteobacteria bacterium (assembly GCA_025361065.1). Lineage (GTDB taxonomy): Bacteria > Desulfobacterota > Syntrophia > Syntrophales > Smithellaceae > MVRV01. The sequence continues at coordinate 9,403 of JANYAY010000032.1, read as the reverse complement.
TTTAATGAAAGATCACGAATTAGCCATTCTGGAAATGGGCACGAATACACGCGGCGAGATTAAAAGGCTGACACAAATTGCCGCCCCGGATATCGGTTTGATTACCAATATCGGTCCTGCGCATTTGGCCGGCTTCGGGTCTGTGGATATCGTCCGCGAGGAAAAAGGAGATTTGTTTTTTAATATGGACCCTGCAGGAACGGCAATAGTTAATGTGGATGATGAAGCCGTTCGTATTATTTCCGAGAGATGGCTGGGCCGCCGCATTACTTTCGGTATGAGTCCTGATGCCGACGTTACAGCAAAGGACATAGAAAAAAACGGTGCCCGCGGCGTACGTTTCAAACTGGTAATCGGTGGCAACGTCATCAAGCTGGACATGAAAATTGTCGGCATCCACCATGTCTACAACGCGCTGGCGGCAGCAGCAGCAGCCTGGGCGGCAGGGATTGACTGTAAAACGATTGCGGAAGGACTGGCTGCATTTCAACCGGTTTCCGGGCGCATGCAAATGATCAAACTGCAAAACTGCGCCTATGTTTTAGATGATTCCTACAATGCCAACCCGGCATCAGTGCGCGAAGCGCTGATGACACTGAAAGATTTGAAGAACCATCACAGTGGCTATGTGTTTTTAGGAGACATGCTGGAATTAGGTGCCGCAGCTGACGAAATGCATCGTAAAATAGGGTTCCTGATGGCGACAATCGGCGTAAATGCTGTTTTTTTGAAGGGTGATTTTTCCGCAGTTACAGCAGCCGGTGCGATCGAAGGTGGCATGCTGCCGCAAAATATTTTCTTTTTGTCCGAAGAAGAAGACGGCATGCTGTTTTTGAAAAATAATTTAAAGAAGTGTGACTGGATCCTGGTGAAAGGGTCGCGGCGGCTGAAAATGGAAAAGATTGCAGCTCAAATATGCAATCTCTTCGGCATAGCTGCCGCCGGAGCAAAGAACAGTGCAACAGTTCATTTGTCGGGAGTGAATGAAAATTGATTTACCATTTATTATATCCCTTACATACGACATTTTCATCGTTTAATGTATTTCGTTACATCACATTCCGGACGATTTATGCAACGATTACTGCGCTGGTAATATGTTTCGTTATAGGTCCCTGGCTGATTCGGAAATTGCAAAGCATGCAAATAGGCCAGCAGATCAGAGAAGACGGTCCGCAAAGCCATCTGTCTAAAAAAGGTACGCCAACGATGGGCGGGGTATTGATAATTTTTGCTGTTGTCGTTTCGACATTGCTCTGGGCAAATCTTACTATTGATTATGTTTGGCTGATATTACTGGTGACGGTGGGATACGGTTTGATTGGTTTTGTCGATGATTATCTTAAACTCATCGGAAAAAATTCCAAAGGGGTGTCCGGTAAAACAAGGCTCACTATAGAGATAATGATTGCTCTGTTTGTGAGCATCATTCTTTATATAAAACCGGGCTTTAATTCACAGGTTACCATCCCGTTTTTTAAAACAGTTCTACCAAATCTCGGCTGGGGTTATGTTCTGCTTTCGACATTTATCATTGTGGGTGCGGCTAATGCGGTTAATCTCACCGATGGATTGGATGGGCTGGCTATCGGTCCGGCTACCATTTGCTTTGCCACTTATTTAATGTTTGCCTATTTTGCCGGTAACGTAAAAGTATCAACGTATCTGCAAATTCCTTACGTTGCCGGCGCCGGTGAGTTGGCGGTATTTTGCGGGGCTCTGGTCGGGGCCTCCTTAGGTTTCCTCTGGTTTAATTCTTATCCTGCGGAAGTATTTATGGGTGACGTCGGTTCGCTATCGTTAGGCGGAGCTTTAGGAATGATGGCAGTAATTACCAAACAGGAAATTCTGCTGGTCATTGTCGGCGGCATTTTTGTGATTGAAACGTTTTCCGTAATTTTTCAAGTGGGCTATTTCAAACTGACACAGGGAAAGCGTATTTTCCGGATGGCGCCGTTGCATCATCATTTTGAATTGAAAGGCTGGGCGGAACCAAAAGTAATCGTGCGTTTTTGGGTAATTTCCATTTTGCTGGCCTTGATGGCGATAAGCACATTGAAGTTACGTTAGGGACCGTTCGAAATAACCACCTTGGGGGTGGCAATATCATTTCGTTACGGTCCCTTATGCCGGTCAAGATATCACAAGGTTACGGTTATCGTTGATGAACGGCTTAGGGGTAACATGGATTTGAAAGATAAAAAAATAGTTGTCATTGGCATGGGCAAAACAGGAATCGCCACGGCCGGATTTTTAGGTTTACAGGGCTGCCGAGTTGTGGTTACCGATGAAAAACCGCCCCAGCAGTGGGATACACAATACAAGCATATTGCCGATAAAAAATGGCTGGAAACCGGAGCATACGATGCCGCTATCTTGAGTGGCGCAGACATGGTTATCCCGTCACCGGGGATACCGCCTTATAATGAAATTATTACGGCGGCCGTGCGGAAAAAAATTCCGGTGATCAGTGAAATTGAACTGGCCTTCCGGTTTCTGAAAAAACCGGTGATCGCGGTTACCGGAACTAACGGGAAAACAACAACAGTAAGCCTGTTGGGAGAAATTCTTGCCCGGTCAGGAAAGAGAGTATTTGTCGGCGGCAATATCGGTAATCCTTTGATTCAATATGCCGGTACGGCACAGAAGGAAGATTTTGTCGTAGCCGAAATCAGCAGTTTCCAATTGCAGTGGGTGGAGAAGTTCCGGCCTTTTGTCTCGATAATTTTGAATGTTACATGTGATCATATTAATTATCACGGTTCTTTTGACGAGTACCGCCGCATTAAGGCCAGAATATTTGCCAATCAGAACAAATCTGATTTTGCTATTCTCAATGCCGAAGACGAGGCCACAGAGTCAATGAGTTACGGTATTCAGGCGAAGGTTGCACTGTTCAGCTCGGCAAGACAAATACAACAGGGGATATATTTAAAGGAAGATGTTCTTGTTTTTGAAATGTTCGACGGCAGTCAGGAGCAATATCCGCTGGACATGATTAAAATACCCGGTTTGCATAACGTGGAAAATGTAATGGCTGCTGTGATGGCTGCGCGTTTTTGCGGATGCAACAGGGACAGCATTATTGCTGCTATTACCGATTTCCATGGTCTGCCCCATCGGATTGAATTCGCCGGTGAGAAAAAGGGCATAAGGTTTTATGATGATTCCAAAGGAACCAACGTCGGGTCTGTTAGGCGTGCGCTGGATACTTTTCCCGAGCCTGTTATATTGCTTTTAGGCGGGCGGGATAAAGACGGTGATTTTGATACTCTACAGCCAAGCCTGAAGAAAAAAGCCAAAAAAGTGATATTGTTCGGCGAAGCCCGCAACCGCATTGAATCTCTGATTGGTGAGGTTGTGCCTGCGGAAAAAAGACAGACTTTACGGGAAGCTGTCGAGAGTGCTTATAAAAATGCAACAGCCGGAGACGTGATATTGCTTTCTCCCGGTTGTGCCAGTTTTGATGAATTTCAAAATTATAAAGAGCGGGGTAAATTTTTTAAAGAAGTAGTCAGGAATCTGTAAATGGATGCTGTGCTTAAAAATGAAGATAAAGCGCCGGACATTATTTTGCTCATGGTCACACTGATTTTAGTAACTGTGGGTACGGCGATGATTTATTCATCAAGCTCTATTATTGCATTGGAGCGTTTTAAAGACGGTCTGTATTTTTTGAAAAAGCAGATGCTCTTTGTTTTTTTGGGCATTATTTCCATGGTGCTGATGAGCAAGATTCCCTATGCATTATTAAAGAAAGTGGCTTATCCGGGAATAGTAGTATCTCTGATTTTGCTCACGCTGCTTTTGATTCCGCATGTCGGTCTCAAACGTGGCGGAGCAACACGCTGGTTGAATCTGGGATTTTTTTCTTTCCAGGTGACAGAAATGGTTAAAATTGCAATGGTGGTTTTTCTTGCTCATTTATTAACGCGCAAAGTTCATCAGCTCAAGAAATTTACCCGCGGCGTTCTGGTTCCTCTGTCTATAACGGCGGTGGTCATTTTACCAATTTTATTGGAACCTGATTTCGGGACAGCAGTAATTATAGTGGCAATTATGCTTTTGATGATGAGTCTCGCCGGATCAAGGATTAAGCATTTGCTGATTTTGGGGGCTGCTTTTATTCCTATCGGCATCGGCCTTATCTGGCATAAAGGATATCGGGTGGCACGCCTCACTGCGTTTTTGGATCCCTGGAAGGATGCGGACAATACCGGCTTTCAAATAATTCAATCCCTCTTGTCTTTCGGGTCCGGGGGAACTTTTGGCGTGGGCATCGGCGATGGTATGCAGAAATTATTTTACCTGCCGGAACCTCATACCGATTTTATTTTGTCCATCATCGCCGAAGAAAGCGGTTTTGTCGGTGTAACAATAGTGATTGTCATGTTTATCCTTTTTGTCTTGCGGGGGTTTATGATTTCGCTGAAAGCGCCTGATCTTTTCGGTACGCTCCTGGCCGCGGGGTTAACGATGGTAATTGCCTTGGAAGCATTTATTAATATTGCCGGTGTCATGGGCATTATCCCGCTAAAGGGGCTGGCCCTGCCTTTTTTGAGCTATGGCGGAACATCATTTATCATGAGTATGACAGCGGTAGGAATTTTATTGAATATATCGACGCAAAAAGTATGAACAGAGGGGAAATTATCGGGATTATTTTGGTCGTTTCCTGTTTCATCGGGAGAAGCTCATGCGCATCGTAATTGCCGGAGGAGGAACAGGAGGACATTTATTTCCGGGCATAGCCATCGCCGAGGAATTTATTAAAAGAAACAAACAGACGGAAGTTCTGTTTATCGGGACGCAAAAAGGTATTGAAAGTAAATTGCTAGGTCCTGCAGGTTATGAGCTTAGCACGATTGAAATCGAAGGAATTAAAGGACGAGGAATGAAAGCACTGATGAAAGGTTTTTATCAGATTCCGCAAAGCCTGTGGCAATCCAGAAGAATCTTGAAACAGTTTCATCCTCAGATGGTTATCGGTGTGGGCGGCTATGCATCGGGACCGGTGGTCCTGGCCGCATATTTTATGGGCCTGCCGACAGCAATCGCCGAACAAAATGCGGTGCCCGGCATAACTAACAGAATTTTGGGAAAGTTTGCGGATAAAATATTTGTAACTTATGCGCGGACGGCAGAGTTGTTTTCACGTTCCAAGGTGTCGATAAGCGGCAATCCGGTCCGGGCGGCATTTATCAATGTGCGGAGTCTGCAAAAAGCAGAAAAAAAATTCTTTCAGCTGCTGATCTTTGGCGGCTCTCAGGGAGCTATGGCGATAAATAAAAGTGTGGTTGAGATGCTGCCCCAATTATCGGGAATGAAAAATGAAGTACATATTTTGCATCAGACCGGCGCGCGGGAAGTGGAATCAGTAAGGGCCGCCTATGACCGTCATGGAATTTCAGCCGATGTTACCGCCTTTATTATCGATATGGCCGAAGCCTATCGTCAGGCGGATTTGATTATCTGCCGGGCCGGAGCGACATCGCTGGCAGAAATTACTGCGGCCGGGAAAGTGCCGATATTAATTCCCTTCCCCTGGGCGACCAATGATCATCAAACTAAAAATGCCCAGGCGCTGGCGGATAGAGGTGCGGCAATTATGATTAATGAAAAAGATCTCAGTGGCAATAAATTATTTGAAGTCGTCGAGGGCCTGCTGAGCAACCCGAAGAAATTGCGACTGCTGGAAGAGAACTCAGCAAAGCTCGGCAACATCAATGCGGCGTCAAATATTGTTGATGCCTGCCTTGAGTTGATGTCGCTGAGGAATTAGGGTTCAATCCCGCTCACGCGGGACGAGCATTAATTCTCCGCAGCAAGCTCGCGAGGTGGTTGATTAAAGATAAACATGAAAGAGGAATATCGGTAAAATGGGAACAGATAGAGAAACCGGATTAATGCAGCGCAAAATAAAATGTATTCATTTTGTGGGAATCGGCGGCATCGGTATGAGTGGAATTGCCGAAGTTCTGCTCAACCTGGGCTATAAAATCAGCGGCTCCGATGCCCAGCAGTCCGATACAACATTGCGTCTCTCGAGACTGGGGGCAATGGTCGCCACAGGTCATAGTGCACAAAATATCGGTAATGCCGATGTTGTGGTAACTTCTACCGCAGTAAAGGCGGCAAATCCCGAAGTTGTGGAGGCCCACCGCCGGAATATTCCGGTAATTCCACGTGCGGAAATGCTCGCCGAGCTTTTGAAAATGAAATTCTCCGTCGCTGTTTCCGGCAGTCACGGCAAAACAACGACAACATCCATGGTTGCCACAATCCTGGCGGGTGGCGGCCTTGATCCGACCATGGTTATTGGCGGAAAATTGGCCAGTATCGGCAGCAACGCGCGCTTGGGAGATGGCGAAATAATTGTTGCCGAAGCGGACGAGAGTGATGGCTCCTTCCTGAAACTTTCGCCGACGATTGCCGTCATTACCAACATCGATCGTGAACATTTGGATTATTATCCGGGCATCACAGAAATCAAAGATGCTTTTCTTACGTTTGCCAATATTGTTCCCTTTTACGGCTGTACGGTCATGTGCAGTGATAATGAGCACGTAAGAGAAATTGCCCCGCAGATTAAGCGCAGAACCATAACATATGGCATTGAATATGCGGCGGATTACAGCGCGCGGGAAATTAAATTTCAGGGCAGCAAAACAAGTTATAGCCTTGGTTACAAGGGAGAAATAGTGGGCGAAATTGAACTTAATGTTCCGGGAATGTTCAATGTTTATAATTCACTCGCGGCTATAGCCGTTGGCCGTGAGCTGGAACTTGATATCCCGGCAATAAGGAAAGGACTGGCGAGCTTTAAGGGCGTACAACGCCGGCTGGAGATTAAAGGCCAGGTCGGGAGTATAACTGTTGTCGATGATTACGGTCATCATCCGACGGAAGTCAAAGAAACACTGGCGGCAGCCCGTCACGTGTGGAAGGAAAGGCGCGTTGTTGTTTTTCAGCCGCATCGCTATACCAGGACCAAGGCGCTTTTTGATGAGTTCACGCAGGCTTTCAATGATGCCGACGTTCTGATTTTAAACGACATTTATCCCGCCAGCGAAGAGCCGATTGCCGGAGTTAACTCTGCCGCGCTTAGCTTAGCGATTAAGAAAGCCGGCCATCCTCATGTGGAATATATAGCGAAGGCGGAAGATACAATTGAATATTTACTGAAAATTGCCAAGCCCAACGATGCGGTATTAACTCTGGGTGCCGGCAGTGTCTATAAGATAGGCGAAGCCTTTTTAAAACAACTGAAAGCTCGGGAAGCAGAATCGAATGGGCGGTAAGAAGAAAATTTCAGAGGTGCTCGGCGGGATGCACGGGAAAATATTTTATGACGAACCGATGTCCCAGCATACATCGCTTAGAGTAGGCGGCAATGCCGATGCCCTGATTGTAATTGATAGTGAAGAACAACTTAGTCAAATGGTCAGGAAACTGAAAGCGGCGGAAATTAATTATCTGCCTGTGGGAAACTTAACGAATGTTATTGTTCGGGACGGCGGATACCGTGGGGCAATTTTACTGATGAGTGGGCTCAAAGAAATAGATTACCAGCAAACGCCGGATGGCGGACATTTTATCAATGCTCAGGCCGGTGCTGCGCTGGCTTTGGTGGTAGGACTTTCCGCCGTGCACGAATTGACCGGCCTGGAGTTTTGCGCGGGTATCCCCGGCAGCGTCGGTGGCGTCGTGTGGATGAATGCCGGAGCATTCGGGTCGGAAATAAAGGATGTCGTAACGGAAGTGTCTCTGCTGGATCTGAGCGGTCAAAAAAGAACACTGCTGCGGGAAGAAATAGAATTTAGCTATCGCCGGACCGTTTTGCCCGGGGAAGCAATAATTCTTAATTCCCGGCTGAAATTAGAAAAAGGTGATCGCGAACAAATCCGGACAAAGATAAAAGAAAACATGCAGGCGCGGCAGAGGAAGCATCCGCTGGCCTTTCCCAATGCCGGATCTATTTTTAAAAATTTACCGGGGGAGCCTGCCGGCCAAATCATCGAAAAAATAGGTCTTAAAGGACAATCATGCGGGGATGCACAAGTTTCAACTTTGCATGCCAACTTTATCGTGAACAAAGGCAAGGCAACCGCAACCGATGTTTTGGCATTAATCGGCCTCATTGCGGACAGAGCCAAAAAAGAAAAAGGTATTGATCTGGAGACGGAAGTAATCGTTATTGGAGAAAATTAGTGTCCAAGAAATTAAAAACAAGCATTGCCGCTAAAAAGAACCGTCTGCGCCGGCGCATTGCCAACGGCATTGGTGAATTTACCGGTGCGATCGGATTATTGTTTTCTGTTGCGGTACTTTGTTTGTTGTTTATTTATGCTTACAGTTATTTATTGAGCATGCCCTATTTTGAGATCAAAGAAGTATCCGTGCGCGGGTTAAAGGAATTAACGGAAAAAGACATTTTAACTCTGGCAGCGATTCCGCCGCAGCAAAACCTGTTGTCCGTCAATACCGAGGCCCTGGTTTTGCGTGTTTCTGCCAATCCCTGGGTGAGAAATATTTATGCCGGCAGGGAACTTCCCAGCAGGCTGGTGCTGGAAGTACGGGAGCGCAATCCTGTTGCTATGGTCAAGCAAGCCAGCGATTTTTATCTTATGGATAATGAAGGGGTTGTTTTTAAGAAATTCGGAAAAGGGGATGACGTGGATCTGCCGATTATTACCGGAATCGATGGCAGGGAAAAGGAAAAATCCAAGCTCTTACTGAGTACGCTGAATTTGTTGAAAACGATGTCTGCTTCCGGCCGATATAATTATCTGGGTGCAATATCAGAAGTTAAAATCGATGATATTTTTGGCCTTTCTCTGCTGACAGATACCGGTCTTTACCTGAAGCTGGGTGCGGATAATTACGAAAACAAATTGAAACAATTAAATGTGGTTATGGCCGATGTGGAAAAGAGGGGTATGAAAAAAGGTTATATTTTTGTAGATATATGCGATGTTAAAAAAATCACCATCCGGCAGAGAAATATTTCCGGGCAACCGGAACCGGGGAAAAAAGGCAAGCAATACCGGATATGAAACGCGGCCAGTAGCTGCGTATTTTAAAAGGTGGAGAAGAAACTGATGGGCAGAAGAAGCAATGTTCTAGTAGGGATAGATATTGGAACAACAAAGACAACAGCTATCGTTGGTGAGGTTACTGATACCGGTATTGATATCATCGGGATTGGTACGTCACCGGCCAAAGAATTAAGGAAAGGTGTTGTTGTCAATATTGAAAGCACTGTGGAAGCTATAAAAAAAGCTATCGACGATGCTGAACATATGTCGGGATGCCGCATTAATTCGGCTTATGTTGGTGTATCCGGCAGCCATATCAAAGGACAGAACTCACTGGGTATCGTTGCCATTAAAGGCCGGGAAGT
>JANYAY010000003.1 GCA_025361065.1 Deltaproteobacteria bacterium | reverse complement strand
GCCGATTTTCATCGGCATGACACTATTGATAGCACTTTTGCTATTGCGACACAGTCTCTTGCGCCGGAATGACGATTCTGAGGCTTTTCCGACTTTTTACGAGGTCGTCAACTGTGACTGGTTGCAATCTCAAGGGTATACTTATGAAAAAAAAGACCGCCGCAATTCCATTTTTTCTTTTCATCGTTTTTGCGAGCATTATTCTTCAGGGCTGCTTTCAAGCTTCTCAGGAAACTACTTTTGATTTGATCATCAGGGGCGGCCGGGTTTATGACGGAACATCGGCTAAGCCGCGCATCACGGACATCGGGATCAAAGGTGACAAGATCGCAGCGATCGGCGATTTCAGCGGCATTGCGGCAAAAACAATAAACGCCAATGGATTAATCGTAACGCCCGGCTTTATCGATGTTCATTCCCATACAGACCTCATTCTCCAGGAAAAAGGCATCTGGCGGATTATCGCTTACATAAAGCCAAGCATCAACGGCAACCACAACTACCTTTATCAAGGTGTGACATCAATTATTACCGGCAACAGCAGTAAAGGTTATGCCAATACGGCCAAATGGCTCGGTTGGGTTGATTCACTCAAATTCGGCACCAATGTTTACCACCTTGCTCCTGCGGGTGCAATTTGCCAGGATATTTTCGGGCCGGAGCTAAAGCCCTTAGATGAAAAACAAAGAGATGTTTTGAAAAAACGGCTGACCAAGGAAATGGAAAAAGGAGCCATTGGTATTTCTTTCGACCTGTCGCAAAATCCGGATCAAATGCTGACCCGGGAAGAACTGGCCGATATCGCCCGTGGCATCAAACCTTACGGCGGCATCATCTCCATCAACTTGCGCAACAACTCCGGAGAGCTGGATGCAACAGGAAGCTCCGCATTGGTCAGTTCTTTGAAGGAAGTTGTGGAGATCGGCAGACTTTCTCAAGCACCGATTGAAATTTCCAGTTTAAAATTAGCTGCCCCATGGAAAAATTTAAGCTACAGCCAGATCAACTCTGTTGTCCGTAATGCCCACCAGGAGGGCATCGACATTACCGCCGATCAAACCCCTTATGATGCAGAGGTTGATACATTAACGCGTTTTCTGCCTTCTGAATATGTAACCGCCGATTATAAAATTAAAAAAGAATACACAACTACAGCAGGCAAAGACACCATCATCAAAGCCATTGATAAGCTTTTTACAAACTTGGGGCCGGAAAAGTTTTTAATTGTTTCTTGTCCTGCCAATAAATCTTATAAAGGAAAGACTATCCGTCAGATTGCCACCTCTGAGGGCAAAACCCCGTCTCAGTGTTATTGGGAAATGGCGATAGCCGACCCGGTGCCGATGGTGGCGTTGGAAGGTTACAGTGACCGTTTCGCTAAAAAAATCATGCCCAGCCAACTCGTCTTTACGGCATCAGAAGGAATATCTTATGTTCAAGGCAGTGTACTACCCCATCCCGGTTACTGGGGAGCTTTTGCCCACAAGCTGCGCAAGTATGCGCTGGAAGATAAAATTGTCCAGCTCAACGATGCCATCCGTTCCATGACCGCACTTCCTGCAGCAAAATTCAAACTCCGGGACCGCGGACAAATTGCCGTAGGCTTTTTTGCCGATATAGCGATCATTGATTTGAAAAAACTCAAGGATAAAGCTACTTTCATGCTGCCGGAACAACGCGCCGAAGGTGTGGAGTATCTGGTGGTCAATGGTATCGTTTCCATCGAAAAGGGAAAAGTCACCGGAAAAAAAGGCGGACGGGCGCAAAAAAGAATTTAGTTAACGCTCAGCGGGCGGAGCATACGCAAAACGCGATAATCTTCGAGAATTATTTGAAAACGCTATAGAGAAATTTCCCGATAACAAAGACAAAAAAAGGTCACTTTTAATCAGGCTCTCTATTCAAGATATCCCCGGCACAGGGGACATTCCTTTTTTGCATGTCAATATTTTTACATGCATATCTGCATCCGACAGCGAGAATACATTTTCGTTACGCACCTTTAGATTGACTTATGAGCAAAATCAACCGATCACCAACATATAAGTCTTAAATTTCTTGAGTATAATTATCATTGCTGGTATAAAAAGCGGCTTGTTTTTTAAATTTCATTAAGGACGTGTAATATGCAAAACCCAAATTTCAGTTCAGGCCCTTGCAGCAAAAGACCAGGTTGGAACCTCGATGCCCTCAAAGACACACCGGTAGGCCGTTCTCATCGCTCGGCTTTGGGCAAAGAAAGAATAATTAAAGCAATCAATGAAACGAAAAAAATCCTAAACATACCAGCTGATTATCTCGTTGGCATTATGCCCGCTTCCGATACCGGCGCTTTTGAAGCCGCCATGTGGAGCCTTTTAGGAACCAAACCGGTGACGGTTTTAGTATGGGAGAGTTTTTCCGACGGTTGGGCCACGGATATTACGAAACAACTTAAGCTCAACCCGAAAGTTTTAAAAGCCGATTATGGAAAGCTGCCTGACCTGAAATCCGTTGATTGGACCAACGACGTCGTCTTTGTGGCCAACGGCACGACCAGCGGCGTAAAAGTTCCTGACTGGAACTGGATTCCCGCCAATCGCGAAGGATTGTCTTTATGTGATGCCACCAGCGCTACTTTTGCGATGGAAATGGACTGGTCGAAGCTGGATGTAACCACCTTTTCCTGGCAAAAATGTTTAGGCGGAGAAGCCGCCCACGGCATGCTGGTTTTGAGCCCGAGGGCAGTTGCCCGTCTGGAATCTTATGATCCACCCTGGCCAATGCCTAAAATTTTCCGCCTCAAGAAAGGCGGGAAAATTAACCGCGCCATTTTCGATGGCGATGTTATCAATACTGTCTCTATGATTTGCGTGGAAGATTACCTGGACGCTTTAAAGTGGGCAGGTGAAATCGGCTTGGGCGGTTTGATCAAAAGAAGCATGGCCAATTTGCATGCCGTTGAAGACTGGGTTGCCAAAACACAGTGGGTTGATTTTCTGGGCCAGGATGCCCAAACCCGTTCGAACACTTCGGTTTGTTTGATAGTGACCAGCGCCAAAGTAGATTCGCTGTCGAGCGAGGATAAAGGGAAATTTCTCAAAAGCATTGCCTCGGAATTAAGCAAGAAGAATATCGCGCATGATATCAATGCCTACAAGGATGCCCCGGCGGGATACCGTTTCTGGTGCGGCCCGACAATTGAAGAAAGTGATATCAAAACAGCCCTGGAGGAGCTTACAAGAATATATAATGAAAAAGTTAATTCCATTTAACATTTAATATGTAGGGGACGTTCGCGAACGTCCCCTACTGCTAAGGAGAATTATTATGAAACGAGTTTTAGTCAGCGATTCTATGGCTGCCGAAGTCGTAGAAATACTGAACAACGCCCCGGGCGTCAAGGTTGAGGTCAAGACAAACCTGAAGCCGGAAGAATTAAAAGCTATTATCAAAGATTATGATGCTTTGATCGTCCGCTCATCAACAAAAGCAACCGCCGAGATAATTGAAGCGGCAACCAAACTTGTTGCTATCGGCCGTGCCGGTGCCGGTGTCGACAATATCGACATCCCCGCTGCCAGCAAACGCGGTATCGTTGTCATGAATACCCCCGGCGGCAATACTGTAACAACAGCCGAACATGCCATAGCCATGATGCTTTCGCTGGCCCGGCGCATTCCGCAGGCTACCGCTTCCATGAAAGCCGGCAAGTGGGAAAAAAGCAAATTTATGGGCAACGAATATTGCAATAAAACATTAGGTATTATCGGGTTGGGACGCGTCGGCGCAATTGTAGCGGACCGCGCCCAGGGGCTCAAAATGACGGTTATCGCCCATGACCCTTTCATTTCCCCGGATGTGGCCGAGCAACTGGGAATCACTCTGGCCTCACTTGATGAAATTTATGAGAAAGCTGATTTTATTACCGTACATTCACCGCTTTCCAAGGAAACAAAATATCTTCTGGATGCCCAGGCCTTTGCCAAAATGAAAAAAGGCGTCTTTCTGATTCACTGTGCCCGTGGTGGCATCGTCAATGAAAAAGCTCTGTACGATGCTCTTGTTTCGGGCAAGGTTGCCGGCGCGGCAATCGATGTTTTCGAAGAAGAGCCAACCAAAAACATGGAGCTGATTGCCCTTGATAATGTTATCTGCACCCCGCATCTGGGTGCTTCCACTGACGAAGCACAAACGAATGTTGCCATTGCCATTGCTCAACAAATTGCCGCCTATTTTGCTACCGGTGAAATTAAAGGCGCAGTTAACTTCCCCTCTGTAAGTGCAGAATTAATGGCTGTAATCCGTCCCTATCTGGATCTGGCGGAACAGCTGGGTACTTTCCATTCACAGCTGGTAGGCGGCGCCATTCAGCAGGTAAATATTGAATATAGCGGTGAAATTCTCAACCACAATGTTGCTCCGATAACCATCTCTTTACTCAAAGGCCTTTTGGAGCCGATTTTGTTGGAAACTGTCAATTATATAAACGCCCCGGTTATTGCCAAAGAAAGAGGCATTAAGGTTGTGGAATCCAAAAGCTCTGAGACGAAGGATTACACCAACATGATCACGCTGACAATAAAAACATCTAAAGAAACAAGCATTACCGCCGGCGCCCTGTTCGGCAAGCACGATCCGAGGATTGTCCGCATAAACGAGTTTTCTGTGGAGATCGTTCCGGAAGGCCATATGCTGGCGGTATCCAATGATGATCAGCCGGGCGTTATCGGCAACTTAGGAACAACACTGGGTAACAATAAAGTTAATATTGCCCGGTTGCATTTAAGCCGCGATCCGGAAGCTAAACGGGCGCTGGTTGTGCTGAATACGGATTCAGCCGTCCCGGAAGATATCCTTGATAAATTGAGGAAATTGCCGCACGTGATTTCCATTAAACCGATAAAAATGTAAGGATGATAATTATGCCAAATGTTGCAGTAGTGGGCACACAATGGGGCGATGAGGGCAAAGGAAAAATTGTTGATCTCTACACGGAAAATGCTGATGTCATTGCCCGTTTTCAGGGTGGCAACAATGCAGGGCACACACTGGTAGTCAAGGGCCGCAAAACCGTTTTACACTTGATTCCGTCCGGGATTTTGCACAACAATAAAATTTGCATCATCGGCAATGGTGTTGTTGTTGACCCGGTTGTATTAATGCAGGAAATTGAAGAGCTGCAAAAAGGCGGTCTTTTTCCGCCTAACACGAAACTGTACATTAGTGAGAAAGCTCACTTAATAATGCCTTACCACAAGCGCCTGGATGCGGCACGCGAGGCCAGTAGCACCGGCAAGAAAATCGGTACCACAGGCAGAGGAATCGGACCGGCTTATGAAGACAAAATGGCCCGCACCGGTATTCGTGTCTGTGATCTCTATGACGAACCACGGCTGCTCGAAAAGTTGCAATGCAGCCTGACCGAAAAAAATTTCTTACTGACCGGCCTTTACAATGACAAGCCCCTCACGGCAGATGAAATTGCAGTTGAGTATCTGGCTTATGCCGCAAAAATAAAACCATATGTAGCTGATACCTCGCTGATCATTGATACAGCAATAAAAATGGGGAAAAAAATTCTTTTTGAGGGTGCACAAGGTTCCCATCTCGACATTGACCATGGAACATATCCCTATGTTACTTCTTCCAATACTGTTGCCGGCAACGCTGCCTGCGGTTCGGGAGTCGGCCCCAACGCCATAAACAATATAGTCGGAATTTGCAAAGCCTATACCACGAGAGTCGGCGAAGGTCCCTTTCCAACTGAATTAACTTGCGAAATTGGCCAGCGGATACAGAAAGCCGGACAGGAGTTTGGTGCTACAACAGGCAGGCAGCGACGCTGCGGATGGCTGGACATGGTACTGGTGCGGCAGGCTGTGCGTACCTCCAGCATTACCGCCCTGGCTATTACCAAACTGGACGTCTTGACCGGCCTGGACATGATTAAAATCTGTGTCGGATATAAATCGGAAAATGGTGAATTCACGCATGCCGTTCCTGCCAATATCGACCTGCTTGCTCAATGCCAACCGGTGTATGAAGAATTTGCCGGTTGGAAAGAAGATATTGTCGGGTCAAGAGACATTACGGAACTTCCCGCCAATGCCCGCAAATATTTACAGCGACTGGAAGAATTAGCCGATGTCCGTATAAATCTTGTGTCTGTAGGCGCGGGCCGGGAGGAAACAATAATCCTGAAAAATCCTTTCCGGGATTGATTTATCCTGCCTGCAAAGTTGCCGACAGGATAAAGAGGGATTCTCCAGTCTTGGCGGCCATTCTTTTGGTAAAGCCGGCAAAACTAGCCTGAAGCATGTTTATTAGTTTCTTCTTGACATGACGGAAACTAGCTGTTAAGGAGGCACCTTCAAAAATAATCACTGAAGTGGGCTGTTAGCTCAGCGGTAGAGCAGCGGACTTTTAATCCGTTGGCCGGGGGTTCAAATCCCCCACGGCCCACCACGAAAATCAAGGGGTTACGAGTGTTAGACATTCGTAGCCTCTTTTATTTTGTGCAGGTTTTGTGCAGTTGATTTTTGCTGGAGGACCTGATCTTATAAGGAAAAAGTGATTCATCCGGGTTTTTCCAAAACTGTTGCCCAATCAAATGAACAAGGGAGATGATGAGTATGTCTCATGCTGTATTTGAACAAACATCATTGGCGGGAATTAAATTAAAAAACCGGATTATTCGTTCGGCGACACATGAAGGAATGGCCGGTGAAAAGGGCTTTCCTACTGAAAAGCTAAAGTCGCTCTATGTCCGTTTGGCAAAAGGGGATGCCGGAGCAATCATTACCGGTAATGCCATCATTCAGGCAGACGGGAAAAGCAGTTTGTTTGCTGTAACGATGATTGATGATGATAACAGTATTCCGGCTTATAGAGAGATAACGGATGCTGTTCATCAATATGAGACTCCGATAATCATGCAAATAGCTCATTGCGGCAGGCAAACCCGCTCAAAATCAACAGGTCTGCAAACTGTTGCGCCTTCTGCTCTGCGTGACGCCTATTATAGTGAAGATGTGCCGAAGGAATTATCTGAAAATGAAATAGATGAAATTATCGGCAATTTCGTTGCAGCTATACTAAGAACAAAGCAAGCAGGTTTTGATGGCGTTCAGCTTCATCTGGCACATGGCTATCTGCTGTCTGAGTTTTTGTCTTCCTACTCAAATCGTCGAAAAGATCGCTGGGGTGGTTCAACTGAAAATAAATACCGCATTATCGACGAAATATTTAAAAGAGCCCGAGAGACGGCCGGTGATTATCCGATTTTAGTCAAACTGAATGCCTACGACGGGCGCAAAAGCGGAATGAAAATTGAAGAAGCGGTTCGCATAGCTCAAATGCTGGAAAAATCCGGTTGTGCGGCAATTGAAGTTTCCTGCGGAGTCGTTGAAGACGGTCTTTACACCATGCGTGGAGAAAAACTTCCTGCCGATGCCGCAATGAAATATAATTTCAAATACAAAAATCTTCCGGAATTTGTTAAGGCAATTGCCAAACCGGTTATCAAAAAATTTATGAAACAGCCCAAACCTGTGTTGAAATATAATCTGGATGCGGCAATTCACATAAAAAAGGGCGTGAATATTCCGGTGATCGTTGTTGGTGGAATAAATAATATAAATGACATTAATGATATGATCGTCAATAGTAATATGGATTTTGTTTCAATGTGCCGTCCGTTTATTATCGAACCGGACATCGTCGGCAAATTCCAAAAAGGCACTCAGGCTAAATCAAAATGCATCATGTGCAACTATTGCATGATCATCGCCGAGGAACAACCCTTGAAATGTTATTATGGAAAAATGCCAAAAACAATAGAGATATAACAAATCCTTGCAACTGACATTTTTCCGCTTCACTCCGAAATGCAGGTGAAATAAGCGATGTGATAGTGATTAGAAGGGAACCCAATTATTGATACAGCAGAAATTGACAGGAACGATGAGAAGAATAATCATTATTTTATGCGTCCTGATTGCGTCATCAGTAATATATTATATCGATTGTGAATCGTTTCCCGGAGGGAACAATAATGAAACCAGAAAAGAGTCTATTATGAAGTCAAAAAATTTTCAGGGAGGGAAGTTTGTCAATCCGATCCCTACAACAATCAGTAAACCGGGCAGCATATCCAGCACAATATGGAAGTGGATCAGCGGTGATGAAGAACGTCAACCGCGTTTTAAGATAGAGACATTTAAAACGGATACCGATCAATGGAATTCTTTATCCGCATCTGGTTTGCGCGTAACATGGATAAACCATTCTACTGCGCTGATAGAAATTGACGGGAAACGCTTCTTAACGGATCCGGTATGGAGTAAAAGAGCTTCACCTTTTTCCTTCGCGGGGCCGAGCCGTTTCTTCGATCCTCCTATAGAGTTGGATAAACTTCCGAATATTGACGGAGTTATTATATCTCATGACCATTATGATCATCTTGATAAAACAACCATCATCAAGCTGGGGCGGCGGGGCGTTAATTTTTATATGCCGCTGGGCGTAGGAGAATATTTTGAGGATTGGGGTATCCCGGCAAAACAGATCCATGAACTGGACTGGTCCGATTCCATCCTGGTCGGCGAAAACCACACGCTGATTGCGACTCCGGCGTGTCATTTCTCCGGCAGAAATATATTTAGCAGAGATAAGACGCTCTGGGCTTCGTGGGTCATTATCGGTAAAAAGCATAGAGTATATTTCGGCGGCGATTCCGGTTACTTCCCCGGTTATAAGGATATCGGAGAAAAATATGGGCCATTTGATTTAACTCTGCTGGAAATAGGCGCTTACCATCCCAACTGGGGCTCTATTCATTTAGGCCCGGTAAATGCTGTCAGGGCGCATTTAGACCTTAGAGGTAAAATATTGTTACCTGTGCACTGGGGAACCTTTACTTTGGCCCTTCATAAATGGAACGAACCCATAGAGGAACTGATAACCGAAGCAAATATTAAAAATGTTGCTTTGATGCTTCCCAGACCAGGTCAGCCATTGAGCATCCCCAATATGGAATTTAATTCCGAATGGTGGAGACCGCAGAGGATGGCAAAAAGCAATGAACGAGAAAACAACACATCTGAATTTGATTTGATAAGAGAGAATTATTGAAAAAGGTAATTTATACGCCGAATCCAACCACTCCGGCGCCGTAAGGAAGCCTGGCCAAGTAAGAACGGCGTGTTAATTTCCGGAACAACTGGAGGTAAAACCATGAACAAGCCAATGAAGTATAAAGGCTATACCGCAAAGATTGAATACAGTGACAAAGACGAATGTCTTATTGGCCGTATCTCCGACATTCGCCACAGCATAACTTTTCAGGGTGATTCCGTGCAGGAAATCAGACAAGCCTTTGAGGAAGCCGTTGACTTTTATCTCCATAGTTGCGCCGAAAAAAACGAAGAACCGGAAAAGCCTTTTACCGGCCGCTCAGTTGTGCGCGTCAGTTCAGCGCTTCACAGCATGATAGCTTTAGCCGCCAAGAACGAAAATAAGAGTATCAATGAATGGATTACCGAAGTCCGCAAAAAGCCGCACGACACAGAGGATTAAGTGTCATCAGGTGAAGTTTTTACTTCCGTTATTTATCTTTAATTTTCCTAATACTTTGACAAGTGCTGTTTATCTTACCCTCCCGTTTCTTTTCCAATTTCCAGAAGTATCGGATCTTGCAGACTTCACCAATGGGCAACCCCGTCATACCCTCCAGGCGCGTAATGTGAATATCGGGGTTTTTGTCAAGCTCCTGCAGGATGATCGCTGCTTGCGGACTCATTTTTCACCATACCTTTCTCTGGTAAAAAAAACGAAGCTGTTTTATTCCTACATCGTTATCCTTATCCCCGCCAACCCCATCAATCCAAGGCCAAGAAGCAGCAAGGTGAGTGGTTTTGGCACAGAGGCTGCACAACTATCTCCGGGATGAACCGCTTATGTTTTATTAAAAAATCAAGATGGCACTTCATTGCTTTAACAGTTACGCAAAAAGTATTCCGCAATGATATCAATCTTACTAAAACTCCCGACCGTTTTTCGCCCGCGCCTTGATAGATAAGGAGTTGAAGGTCTTAAAAATATTTTCTACTTGATGAAAAGAAGCCTCTGCCGCCAGAGCCAGAATCATGAATTGTAAAGATATCCGACAGTAAATAGTGGGTGTATGGTTGTAATATTTAATATAACAATATGTAATCAAAGCGTATTGCATCTTTTTCTGAGTTTGTAATAATATCCGACACCTTCCTCTTCTACGTGCTTACAGAGCATTCGCCATTCTGTTTGGAATAGGATTGAGCATTGTCCATTGCAAGTTCTTAAACTCTTTTATGCATACTACTTATGGTGTTGATATTCATGGCTGCTACTACATATTGATTATTCCCTTGCTTTATTCAATATTCCGTGATAAAATTAATGCCAATGAAAACGAAAAAGGTGATTGTCGTTGGAGAACCGCTGCTAATGGCAAGATAGTTGATGAATCATCTGCGGGATACAAAGAGACAAATGTAATTGCATGAAAAACGCCAGGCGGAGCGGTTACAAACGTTAACAAAATTTTAAACCATCAGTGAAAGGCGGGTCATAAGTGACCCGCCTTTTTTATTCATAAAGCATAATCGCCGGCAAAAGATTTCCAATGAGAAATGTCAGTCCGGGAAATTTACAGGAAAGTCTTGCTATCCTGACGGGTTCTGCGAAATCGGGTGTTGGGCGCTAAAACCGGAAGTTAAAGACAGGTTAAAGGATTTTTATCCAGGAATAGTGAAATTTACTAATAAATTGGCGGAAGTGCATGAGAATCGAACTCACCTGAGACGGTTTTAGCGCCCCACACTGGATTTGAAGTCCAGGAGGCCCACCAGTGACCTTGGCACTTCCTTGCAGGAATTAATAGTTATTAAACATTAGATTAATCGCTGTGTCAACATTCAAAACACATGCAAAATATATCTTAAATGATATCAGGTAACTATCAATGAACGGGTGTGATTTTGTTCTCTTGCTGATTTCACTTTTTCCAGATTCAGGTATTCTCATCGGGGGGCATGGTAATTGGATTTATGTATTTAAACAGGAAGTGGGCTTGAAGTAATTAGGTAATTGAGATAATAAAAAAAAGAGAAAGTAATTTTGCCGCAAAAAGTTTGGAATAGTATTCGTGAGAAAGATCATCACCAACAAAATTGATAACGAAATTGAATCTCTCCGGAGACTGCGGGAGCAGATTAACCGCGGTACGAAGATCATGGAAGCGGCTGGCCTAGCCGGAGCTGCCCGTTCTTTCCTTACAGCGCTTCTTTTTGAACGCCTGGGAAAGTCAATGCTGGTTGTTTGTCCGGAAGAAAAAGATGCAATTTCTTATGCATCCGATCTATCCCTGTTTTTGGGTGAAGGACATGTTCTTTATTACCCGCCGCTTGATTTTTTAGCCATTGATATGTTTGCCCTGCAAAAGGAAGAAGCGCAGGCCAGATTAGAAGTGATGACGCATCTGCAGATAAGCACAAAAACCATTATTGTCACATCTGTCGCTGCTTTGATGCAAAAAGTTATGCCCTTTGCGGAGTTCAATCAATATCTGCAGATAATTTCCACTGGTGACTTTTTGAACCGGGACCAGTTTTGCGAGCTTTTGCTGGCGGGAGGTTACCGGAGAGTCAGTCTTGTGGAAGAAAAAGGGGAGTTCAGTGCCCGGGGGAATATTCTTGATATATTTCCTCCGGCGGAAAAGAGTCCGCTGCGTCTGGAAATGATGGGTGACGAAATTGAATCGATTCGCCAATTCGATCCTAATACGCAGCGTTCTATAGGTTCGGCTGACGCTTTTGTTGTGCCGCCGGCAAATGAAATCGTGATGAATCCGCAAACACGGGAGTTGGCCGTACGAAATATAAAGAGAAGGGCCGGCACTCTTTCTCTGCCCAGAGAAATACGCAATCGCCTGGTGGATACTTTGCAAAACGGTTTGGCCAATTCGATCAATCCGATTTTTTTACCGCTGTTTTATGAAGCTTACGACGAAAATGATAGTTTTCCGCAAAACAGACTCTCCAGTTTTTTTGATTATTTGCCTGCCGATACTTTAGTCGTTTTGGACGATCCGCTTTCTATCCGTCAGTCGGCTCAGGGTATGGAAAATAATATCGATAAATTATTATTTAAAGCTAAAAACAGCGACAAATTTCATTTAGATAAAGAGAGCATCTATATCGATCCGCAAACTACATTCGCTGCTCTGGCTAAATTTCCTCAGCTTAATCTGGTAGGTCTTAAACTCGATAAAGGTGAAGATAATGTGGCCGAAGTTGTCTCCTTTGAAACTTTTCAGGACAGCTGTCAGGAGAAGATGTCCGATGGGGAGATTAAAGAAGAAGCTCTGCTTAGGCAAACTGTTGAAAAGATAAGAACGTGGTTAACCGATGCTCAAAGGATATTCTTTATTTGTCCCTCTATGGAAGATTTGCACCGGATGCAGCATATGCTTCTGACGTATGATCTACCCGCAAGGCTAATGACTCCTCCCGCTTCTATTCTGGAGATCGTAGACGAGCCTGATAAAAAAGCCGCTCTGTTTTTGGTTGCCGGTAAGATTTCGGCAAGTTTTGTTTTTCCCGCCATGAATCTGGTGTTTTTGAGCGCCGAAGAAATTTTTGTTAAAAAAATTCCCCGCCGCCGTACAAGGTCCACTCGCGAAGGTTACTTCCTGAAATCATTTGGCGATCTCCAGGAAGGAGATTTTGTTGTCCACATCGATTTTGGCATCGGTGTATATAAGGGGCTCAAAAAAATAACGGTAGGCAAGATTGAAAATGATTTTCTGGTGATCGAATATTCCGAAGGTGACAAGCTCTACCTTCCCGTTAATTCACTGGAGAAAATCCAACGCTATCTCGGCCCTGACGGGTATACTCCGAAAATTGACAAGATGGGCGGTTCTTCCTGGGATGCCGTTAAAGAGCGCGTGAAAAAATCAGTCAAGGAAGTTGCCGAGGAAATGGTGGCAATTTATGCCGCTCGGGAAGTTATGGAAAGGGATTCTTTCTCTCCGCCGGATCGGATTTACGAAGAGTTTTGTTCTACTTTTGAATTTGAAGAAACTCCTGATCAGGTCAAAGCCATTGAAGATATACATCTGGATATGGATGAAACCAAACCGATGGATAGACTGATTTGCGGTGATGCCGGTTTCGGAAAAACTGAAGTAGCGCTGCGCGCCGCTCTCCGTGCGGTCATGGACGGCAAACAGGTAGCAGTACTGGTGCCGACGACAATTTTAGCCGAACAGCATTATTCAACATTTTCCCGCCGGCTCAAAGATTTTCCGGTTTATGTGGAAGTTTTAAACCGCTTTAAAAGTGCCGGTGAGCAAAAGAAAATAATAGGCGACATCAAAACAGGGAAAGTAGATATTGTCATAGGGACGCATCGTCTGCTGCAGAAGGATGTGGAATTTAAAGAGCTGGGATTAGTGGTCATCGATGAAGAACAGCGTTTTGGTGTGGCGCATAAGGAAAAATTAAAAAAAATGCGCACACTGGTTGATGTTTTGACGCTTTCGGCCACGCCAATTCCCCGCACATTGCATCTCTCGCTTGTGGGCATCCGGGATTTATCAATTATTAACACGCCGCCGGAAGACCGGCAGCCCATAAAAACTTATGTTCTGGAATTTGATGAGGAAGCCATTAAGACGGCTATCGAAAAGGAATTGGCGCGCCGGGGGCAGATATTTTTTGTTCACGACCGTGTGCGCTCTATTTATTCAATTTCCCAACTTCTGGCACGGCTAGTTCCGCACGCAAGAATCGAAGTCGTTCATGGCCAGATGAAACCGTCAGAAATTGAAAGAGCGATGGGTAAATTTATCCGCCAGGAATGCGATGTCCTTGTTTGTACAACTATTGTCGGGTCGGGACTGGACATTCCCACAGCCAATACGATCATCATTAATCGTGCCGACAGGTTCGGCCTGGCTCAACTCTATCAAATACGCGGACGCGTAGGCCGTGCTAATCAGGAGGCCTATGCTTATTTATTGTTGCCCAAAGGGGCAATGCTTTCCCGGGAAGCAATAAAAAGACTGCAAGTAATCAAAGAATTTTCCGAACCCGGTTCCGGCTTCCGGATAGCTTATAATGACATGGAAATCCGCGGCGGGGGAAATCTGCTGGGGATTTCGCAGTCCGGGCATGTATCGGCTGTTGGCTATGAATTATATACCGAGCTCATGGAAAAAACGATCCGGGAAATAAAGGGTGAAAAAGTAGTGGAAGAGGAAGCCCTGCCGGAAATTCAGTTGGGCATTTCCGCTTTTATTCCGGAGGAATATATACAGGATGTCCACCAGCGGCTGGTTTTATACAAAAGAATATCTCTGGCCGGCAATACCGAAGATATTGACCGCATCGCGGATGAGCTGAAGGATTGCTATGGCCCCCTGCCGCAGAATGTGGAGAATTTATTGCAGGTAATCCATATCCGGAACCTCCTGAAACCGTTGAAGGGTAAAAAAATGGGTTATGACGGCAAGTATTTATATATTTATTTCCGGAAGACCAGTCCCCTTGATCCGTCGAAGATCATTGCCCTTTATCGTAAAAAAACCAGAGAATTGCGCTTTACGCCGGATTATAAATTATTTGTCCCCGCACCGGGCTTGGCCTCGCCGGAAATATTGAACCAAGCCCTGTTATTGCTAAAGATGCTTGCCGAATGAACGCAAGCAGGATATGATTACGAACTTTGCAAAATACCCTCCAGAATTTTTTGCGAAATTGGCAAAATTGCCGATTTTTCGAATTGTTATGAGATTGTCATGATTAAAAAATTGATCAGAAAATCTTGGATTATTCTTTTGAGCGGCATTTTTTTTATTATTGCCTGCGATAAGGTCAATTTTTTTTCCCGTCCTTACGTGGCTATAGTTAATGGCTCCAAGATTTATCTCGATGAGTATCAAATAAAGTTGGCTCAAAAAAAGTCAATGTTGTCCAAAGAACTTCTTCTCAATCATGATAATCATGCTAAACGCATCGAAGAGGAAGTATTGGAAAGTATAATCACGGAAAAAATTATGTATTTGCGGGCTCAGGAGTTGAATCTCACCGTAAGCTCCGGGGAATTGGAAAAAAGGGTTAACGAAATCAGGAATGAATATGGAACAGGATTTTCCAATATATTTATCCAGGAAAAGCTAAGCTTCGAACAATGGATAGAAGCTTTAAAGACGGAAATGCTGTTCGAGAAACTTATTGCAGTTG
The DNA here is from genome assembly GCA_025361065.1 of Deltaproteobacteria bacterium. Lineage (GTDB taxonomy): Bacteria > Desulfobacterota > Syntrophia > Syntrophales > Smithellaceae > MVRV01. The sequence continues at coordinate 1,421 of JANYAY010000003.1, read as the reverse complement.
ATGTAAATGCCCGTATAAATGTATCCGAAGGCGAAGCGGAAGATTACTTTGCTGAACACCGGGATAAGTACAAAGCAGAGCCGAAAGTCCGGGTTGCGCAAATAGTTGTGAGAGATTCGGCCGCCGCGAGGCTCGCATTGCAGCGGTTAAATGCCGGTGCTGATTTCTTCTCGGTTGCCCGCGAAGAATCAATTGGTCCTGAGGCTCGCCGCGGGGGCGATCTGGGATTTATTACGCGCCGGATTATGCCGGACCCCCTGGATGAAACAATTTTTAATTTGCGGTTAAATGAAATTAGTCCTATTGTGCAAAGTCCTTACGGGTTTCATATATTTAAGATTTTAGAAATTAAACCCGCAAAAGTTAATAATTTTACGGAAAGCAAAGAAGAGGTTATAGCTCACATCCGGGCAAACAAGGAGGAAGTTGCCTTTAGCACCTGGTTGGAGACATTAAAAGCGAAAGCAGTTATTAAAAAAGAGTATTCTGTTTTGAGAAACAAACTCAAATAGTAATGCCACGCCATCTATGGATGGAATATTTCATGCAACTTAAGTGTAAGGAAACACTAAAGGGGGGAAAGACAGTGAAATTTTGCAAGATGATTGTTCTGAACATGCTGTTTGTAATGCTTATATCTACGGTAGCCCTGGGCGCAATGGCCGATAAAATTATTGTCGTGGTAAATGACGAGGTCATCACACTAAAAGAGTTTAATGATGCATTCGATCCTTATCTTAAAAGGATTGAAGAAACCTATCGTGGCAATGATAAGGAAGCAGTAATCAAACAGACAAAAGATGCTGTTTTGCAAAGACTCATCGATAATCTGTTGATTGAATACGAGGCTAAAAAAGCAGGTGCCAGCATCAAGGATGAAGAGGTCATGGAGGTGCTCAAAGACATGCTGGCCAAGCAGAATATTGTGATGGAAGATTTCCTGAAAAAACTGGAACGGGAAGGTAATTCTTTAGCTGTCGTTAAAGCTGAAATAAAGGGACAATTGATGCGAATGAGGTTAATGCGGCGGGAAATCAAGGCCAAAATAATGATCAGTGAGCAGGAAATAGGAGAATATTACAATCAGCATCGAGATGAATATGAGGGCAAAGAAGCAGTCCGAATTCAACAAATTTTACTTTTGCCGCCGCCGAAAGCCGACAGGGCAACAATTGCCAGAATAAGAGAAGATGCGGGGAAACTTCAGAAAAAAGCAATGAGCGGCGAGTCTTTTGATTCACTGGCAGCTAATTACTCTCAGGGACCGGCAGCCTTGCAGAGTGGAGATGTCGGCTTTATTGAAAAGGGAGGAATGATTCCGGAAGTGGAAGCGGTGGCTTTCAGCTTGCCCCAGGACAAGGTCAGCGGTGTCATCGAATCTCGCCTGGGGTTTCATATAATTAAAGTGATAGATAAAAGAG
>JANYAY010000167.1 GCA_025361065.1 Deltaproteobacteria bacterium | reverse complement strand
GCCTTTGACCGCTCCTTTGAGTCCGGCAACGCCATAGCCCTTCATTCTTATCTTCGTGTTGTTTTGTGTGCCCGGTGAAATTTTGAGCCTTTTAATTGTGCCGTCCAGAGTGGGAACATCTATAATAGTACCAAGAACTGCCTGAGTAAATTTTATAGTTTTTTCGATATACAAATCGTTGCCGTCGCGGGAAAAAAATGGATGCGGCAACACATTAATATTTAAATATAAATCTCCGTTGGGGCCATCATTGTAACCACTCAGTCCTTTTCCCGGCAATCTCAATTTCTTGCCCGTGCTGATGCCGGCAGGAATCTTAACATTGATTTCTTCAATTCGATTTTCAATTTGCAAAGAAAGCTTTTTGTCTGCTCCTAGAACTGATTCTTCCAATGATATCGACAAATTATACTCAACATCCTGTCCTTTTTCATTCATGGGAGCATATTGTTGCTGGCCGCCACCCATACTGCCGAATATGCCGGCAAAGGGATCTTCACTATCCCGGGGACTAGCGCCTCCCCTTCTGCCTGTGCGAAATGTTGCTGTTCGACCCCCTCCTCCTCTGGAGCCGCCAAACCCGAAGCTACGCAGAATTTCGTCAAGATCAACTCCACGGAAAATATCCTCCTGCGAATACTGTTGACGGTATTGGTCTGCGGAACCAAAATTATCATATTGTTTACGTTTTTCCGGGTCGCTTAAAACAGCATATGCTTCGCTTAGTTTTTTAAATTTTTCTTCTGCAGCCGCCTTATTATTAGGATTTTTATCGGGATGCCATTTAACAGCTAATTTACGGTAAGCTTTTTTAATTTCATCGGCTGATGCCTTCTTAGCTATACCCAGTATTTGATAATAATCTTCTGCCATAAAATCACCTAATCCGATACTTTATATATGATTTGCAATATACCGTTATTAAATAGTATTTACTATACATACATTGATAAAGCCTGTCTAAATTAAGGACTAACTTAAGCATCTCTTCCCATTTGAAAAGCAGTTAAATTGACTTTTACTAACTTCTCGGGGAAAGCATTTTTGATAACATCTCCCCAAATAGATTCTGGTATATTCATCAAAGTGGATATTGCCCCCAAAAGGACAACATTTGCGGTCTTTAGATTACCTGATTCTCTGGCCAAAGCTGTTGCATCTATTTCCTTTACCTGCCGGTAATTACTCTTTAAAAATAAAATAATATCTTCAGGATAGGGAAAATCACCGGAATTAACTGCCGGCGGATAAATTTCCTCAGTATTTACTATTACTGTGGCATCTTTAGTTAAATAATTTTGATAGCGGAGTGTTTCCATTTTCTCAAATGCAACCAGCAGATTAATACTGCCCTGTTTTGCCAGGGGAGAATAGACTTTATTGCCATAACGAACGTGGCTGGTCACACAACCACCGCGTTGCGCCATACCGTGAACTTCGCTCTTTTTAACATCAAGACCGGCTTCCATTATTGCCATACACATAATATCACTGGCTCGCAAAATCCCCTGTCCGCCAACGCCTGCCAGCAAAATACTTTTAACATCACTATCCGTCATCAAATAGACCTCATTAATTATTTATAGCATTAAATTTACATACTTGCAGGCACAGCCCACAACAGTTGCAGAGATTTTCGTCGATCACTGATATCCCTTCCCTTTTGGAGCCCTCTTTTCTTTCCATTTTTTTCCAAGAAATTGGCGGGCATCCCAGACCAAGGCATACTTTACAGCCAGTGCATTTCTCCGGATCAACCTGTAATGGGTTTTGCGGTTTCGATTTTGCCCGCTTGAATAAAACGCATGGCCTTTTGGAAATTACTACTGAAGGACCGTCTTTGGCCAGTTCTTCTTTTATAACAGTTCTGGTATTTTTGAGATCATAGGGATCAACAATTCTTATATTTTTGATACCCAGGGCCGATACTAAAACCGGCAAATCAAGCTGAATTGCCTCATCTCCCAGGATAGTGTAACCGGTACCCGGATGTTCCTGCATACCTGTCATTGCTGTTGTACTGTTGTCGCAAATTATAATTACGGCGTTACTTTTGTTATATGCCATATTTAAAAGAGCGGTAATTCCGGAATGAATAAATGTCGAATCACCAATGACACCGACTATCTTGCCCTTCCCTTTTTCCTTTAACGCTTTGCTCATACCATGAGCCATGCCAATGCTGGCACCCATACAGATACAGGAATGTAATCCCTCTAACGGTTTCATATAAGAAAGCGTATAGCAGCCTATATCCCCGGTTACAAAAACCTTAAGTTTATTTAAGGTATAAAATAAACCACGGTGCGGACAACCCGGACAAAGATTTGGCGGGCGTGGAGGAATACTCTTTGCAGGAATATTCGCTGGTTTATCCGGTTTATTCATTGCATTCTGGATAATTCCGGGATCAAATTCATTTGTATAGGGAAAGATTTCCTTCCCGATTACTTTGATACCCATTGCTTTGATTTGTTCTTCCAGAAATGGATCCAACTCTTCAATGACATAAATATTTTTAACTTGAGTGGCAAAATCACGAATTAATTCTTCCGGCAATGGATAAACCATGCCTAATTTAAGATACGAATAATCGGGGAAGACATCTTTAGCGTAATTATAAGGCATGCCTGCTGTGATAATTCCGATATCAGGATTATTAATCTCCATTCTGTTTTCACTGAAATTTTCAGCGAAGGCTTTTAAATTCTGCATGCGTTTTTCAACTTCGACACGACGAACCCGGGCATTCGCCGGAACCATGACGAATTTTGCCGAATTATAAGTAATTCCGGTCTTATCCTGATAAGGCAGCGGATCTTCCAACGCAACAACAGCCTTGGAATGAGAGACTCTGGTTGTAGTGCGTAAAAAAACAGGTGTATCGAATTTTTCGCTAATCTCAAATGCCAGCTTAATGAATTCTTTTGCTTCCTGAGGGTCTGACGGTTCCAGCATGGGAATTTTGGCAAACTTCGCATAGTTGCGATTATCCTGTTCGTTTTGCGAACTATGCAATGAAGGATCGTCAGCTGTTATAATGACTAGTGCTCCATTAGTTCCTGTATAACTGACGGTAAAAAGCGGGTCGGCAGCAACATTAACTCCCACATGTTTCATGATGGCAATTGCTTTTTCACCGGCGAAAGCCGCCCCTATAGCCACTTCCAGTGCCACTTTTTCATTGGGCGACCATTCTGCGTAAACTCCTTCGTAATTGGAAAATTCTTCCATAATTTCTGTGCTGGGAGTGCCTGGATATGCCGCTGCAAATCTGACACCGGCTTCGTATACACCACGGGCAATGGCCTCGTTTCCTGACATTAATATTTTCAAATCTTCAGCCTCCGGATTAATTATTCTTATTTAGCTAAGAGAAGCAATCTTGCGTTTTATAAAAAGATTCATGGAAGGATCCGTAGTCTTTTTTAAAGCATTTTGATAATTCTCTAAAGCTTTTTTCTTATCATTCATTTCTTCATATATTCGTGCGATATTGCGATAACCTATTCCTTCGAATCCGCTATTATTATTCTTTTGTGCCTGTTCAAAGTAACTAAGTGCTGATTTAAAATCCTTTTTGTTTTCATAACAGTATCCTAACGAAGTCAGTGCCAGAAATCTAATTCCGGCATTATCGGCTGTTGTTGCAGAAATGTAGCTTTTGTAGGAGGTAATAGCACTATCAATATCACCCAGGTTATAATAAATATTCCCCAGGTTATACAATGCCATTTTTGCACTCCAACTGTGCGGATACTTATCGATCAATTCCTTGAATATCGGGATACTGTCTTTTGCTGCTTCCGGTTTTTCTCCATTTTTGATCAGATTATCCTGAGCTTTAGCGTATAATCCTAACGCCGACGATTGATAATTGCTCCAGTAAAAGTAAATGGCTATTGCAATTACGATTGCTAAACATATTGCGGAAACAATTACATAAACGCGTGCTTTGTTCTCCGCTATGTAATCGGTAAGTCTTTCCATGCTGGATTGAAAAGCATCCGGTCCTTCGAGTTCTTTTTTGGACAATTTTGCAGCCATCTTATTCCCCTTTAATGTTATATTTAGCTTTTAAGTCGAGAAGTAAAGGCGGTATTCTACGCACTTTTCCTTCTGCATTGGTGCAGGCGTGTATGGTATAACCGGACGTCAGTTGATGCTTCCTGTGCTCATCCCAGATATTATAATTAAACTTAATTACAACCCGCGATATGTAATCTATAATTGTTTCCACGATCAATAACTGATCGTATTTTGCAGGCAAGAGATATTTGCAATAGACTTCGGTCACAGGCAGATTAAAACCGTGTTTTTCTACTTCCGAATAGAGAAGGCCCAATTGCCGGAATGTTTCACTACGACCTATTTCAAACCATTTGATATAGTTTGTATGATAAACTATACCCATTGCGTCTGTATCAGCATAAATTACTCTTATTTGTGCCAGATTATGAACCAACGAATGCTCTCCAATCCTTGATAAACTTTTCCATGAGCAGATGACCGGGAGAAATTATAATACCGCTTTTCTTTGCCGTAATTTCATTAAAAGGTACGCCTGATACTTTGTTTTCTTCTTTTCGGGAAGATAAAACAGCAAAGGGACTCGGATCGCTTGTATGAGTTTTTAAGTCGAGCGGCGTAGGATGATCGCTTAAAACCATAACTCTGAAATCACCGAAGGAACCTATGTTGTTCAAAACAGTCCCGACGATTTTTTCATCGAAAAATTCGATAGCCTGAATTTTGCCTTCTACATTGCCTTCGTGCCCCATTTCATCAGGAGCTTCCAAATGAACAAAAATGAAATCCATGAAATTCAAGGCATCTAAGGCTGCTTTAGCTTTACCTTCATAATTTGTGTCAATGTAACCGGTAGCTCCCTGAACCCGGATTATTTTCAATCCGGCTATTACCCCAATTCCGTTGAGTAAATCAACAGCAGAAATCATTCCACCCTTCAGGCCATATTTTTGAGTCAGAGGCGTAATTTGAGGCTTTTTGCCCTGCCCCCAAAGCCAGATCGAATTAGCCGCTTTTTTCCCTTTATTCAACCTGGCAATATTGATCCGATGGTTCTTCAATATTTCGGAGGCCTTCTGCATAACTAAATTAATTTCATCAGCCATATCACCTGTGGGTAAGTACGATGCAATAGCTTTTCCTGTAATATCATGAGGCGGTATAGTTTCCGGTGAAGCGGTTACATTACGCCAGACAAACAAATGTCGATAACCGACACCCGGGTAAAACTGATATTGAGCTGACCCCAGCTGATTATTAATATCCTGGATAATTTCTGCAGCCTCAGCCGTGGATATATGGTCGGCAGTAAAATCTTCCATGAAAGCATCTGCAGTATCTCTTCCGCCAATGGTGATCAGATTGCAGCGATAAGCAATATCATTAGGACCAAGATTTATGCCCATACTGGCAGCTTCGAGAGGTCCCCGACCTGTATAGGTGTGCAAGGGATCATAACCGAGAACACTTAAATTGGCGACATCACTGCCTGGAGTAAGACCTGCGGGAATTGTATCAACAAGGCCAATTGTGCCATGAGCGGCGATTTCATCAAGATGAGGTGTTAGGGCACACTGCAGAGGTGTTTTTCCACTCAATTTATCCGAGGGATAATCAGCCATCCCGTCGCCAAGTAAGACTACATATTTCATTGTTAAATGTTCCTTGCGTATCCTTTAGTGTACCAGTGTGTTCACTTGAATATTAAAGCAACTCATCCTCAATACGCACAATAATGGTTTTGTCCAGGACAATATCCAGTTTGTCTATTATTTTTAAAGCCTTGCGAACATTTTTTTCTTTGGCCTTATAAGTAGTCATAACTACAGGCACGGCGCCTTCTTCCTGCCTTGTCTTTTGGATAACTGTGGCAATGCTGATATTGTTATCGCCCAGGATACCGGATATTTTTGAAAGAACACCGGGCCTGTCCACTGCGGAAAACCGAAAATAATATTTTGTTTCGATATTATCCATGGGCAGAAGCCTGATATCACACATTGTTTTTTCTTTTTGTGTTCTAAGTGGAGAGCATCCGGCAGCACCTTTGAGGATATTGTGGGCTATGTCTATAATATCGCTGACTACGGCACTGGCTGTAGGCATCATTCCAGCACCCTGGCCATACAGAAAAACGGGGCCGGAAGCATCACCGATCAGATGAAAAGCGTTATAATTCCGGTTGACGTTGGCCAGCAGATGTTGGGAAGATATCATCGTAGGGTGAATTCTTGCTTCCACAACATCGTTATGCAAAATAGCAATTGCCAGAAGTTTAATGCGATAGCCCAATTCTCTGGCAAATATTACGTCCTGCTGGCTGATTGCCGAAATACCTTCACGGAAAATATCTTTCAGGTTTACTTTACAGCCGTAAGCCAGCGAAAGAATTATTGCTAGCTTATGCGCCGTGTCTATGCCCTCAATATCGTAGGTAGGGTCGGCTTCGGCATAGCCGAGCTTTTGCGCCTCTTTGAGCACGACAGCGAAATCTTTTCCCTCGTCGGTCATCTTGGTTAAAATAAAATTAGCGGTGCCATTCATGATGCCGTAAATTGATTTGATGTTATTGGCAATAAGCGATTCTTTAAGTGTTCTGATGATGGGAATTGTTCCACCAACGGATGCTTCAAACCCTATGTCAGTCTTTTTTCTTTCGGCTGTTTTGAAGATTTCATTGCCGTGTGCTGCAAGTAGCGCTTTATTTGCGGTTACAATCTGTTTGCCACCAGTAATGGCTTCCAGAATAAACGTTCTTGCAGGTTCATAACCTCCCATCAATTCAACAATTATATCAATATTTTTGTCCCGGAGCATTTCTCGGACGTCTGTAGTCAGGATATTTTTATTTACCTTAACTGTCCTCGGTGTTGTAATATCAATATCGGCTATTTTTTTAAGCACCAATCTGGCGGCAAGCTTTTTTTCAATCAGATTTTTATTATCCTGCAGCAGTTTGACAACACCACAGCCTATGGTTCCAAAGCCGATTAATCCTATATTGATATTCTTCATTCTTTACACCTGAAGCAATTTAGATTTATACTTTTTTTATCTGCCAGCTAATCATTTTTATTTTTTCTTCTTATAACAATTACCTTTGTTTTGTCAAACATATATAAACTATAGCAGGTTGGAAAAAACAGAAAACAATGTTTATGCTGAAAAACAAAAATGGCGGTGTGTAAGCAAACCAAGAATCACTTATAGGATACACAAAATAATTTTCTGTGAAAGAGATAAAAACGTCGCTGGATGGGGGTTTGCCTGTGTAGAGATATCTAAACTTTTATCTTTGCCGAAACCAACTGTGAAGCACAGGGTTACAGTCTAAGGTCTAAATTAAAGAAGCTAAAGCACAACTGAAAAGAGAGACATTATTGTTTGGAATTTCATAACAAATTATTTCAATAATGTGTAATCCGATGACTTGGTTATGAAGGCATCGAAAGAAGAAATGACCGGAGGTTGGCTTTTTTCTTTTTTATGCCGAGTTTTAACCGGATATTTTTCCTATGAAAATCGACGGCTGTTGCCGATATGTTCAAAAGATTCGTCATTTCTTTCGTTGTCTTGCCATCCTTAACTAGAGTCGCAATCTGGATTTCCCGGGGAGTCAGATCAAAATGTTCTGTGGTCAAATTACGCAGAAATGGTGAAATTATATCCTTAAGATGATCTTCAATTATTTGTATATGCGTTAATTGATTTTCGTTTAATTTAAGGGTTTTTATTTTATCTACGTAAGGTAAAACTAATTTTTTAACATTGGATATAACTTTTTCCTCCATTGCCTTTCGATCTTCATCCCGGTGCTGCAATAAAACTTTCAATGCAGTATTTGCTTCTTCCAGGCTGCTTGATTTCAATTGTAATTCATATTCCCTTTTCTTCAATTCTGTTTCCGCTTGCTTGCGTTCTGTTATATCCAGCAGGGAGATAACATTTCTGCCACTTGTAGATATTTGCGCTTTTGTAACAATAACATCTCTAATTTCTTTATCACGAGTTATAAAATGGGCTTCAGTATTGCCTAATGAATCTCTCCTGCTTTTTTTTTGTTTTTTGTTAGACTCTTCAATTTCATCATGATAACCGGTGACGATAAAATCTATCCAGTTTTTTTTATTCTCTATTTCTTTTTTAGGATAACCTGTAAGCTTTTCAAATTCCTTATTTGCAAAAACGATAGTACCATCATTTTCAACAATTATCATAGACGTACCGGAATTATCAAAAACGGTACGGTATCTGTTTTCCGATTCCTTTAAAGCCAGTTCCGCTTTTTTACGTTCGGATCGTTGTTCAATTTCCTGTAAAGCACGTTTCACTGATGGAACCAAACGAGACAGTCTATTTTTCACAACATAGTCAGTAGCTCCTTCTTTCAGCAGCTCAATTGCCAGTTCTTCCCCTAAAGCTCCGGAGACAAAAATAAAAGGCACATCCGGTGATTTATTCAATACGATCTTTAATGCCGATTGCCCGTCAAAACCGGGCAAAGAATAATCAGCCAGGATAAGATCAGGGGCAAATTCCACTAGTCCTTTAATAAAAGAGGCTCTCGTGGCGACTCTTTGGGAAATAAAGTCTAGGGCGTCTTCCCGCAGTTCGTCTTCAATTAATTCGGCATCTGATGGTACGTCTTCTAAAATTAATATTCGCAATTTATTATTCATCAGCCATTCCTCAAGTTTAATTTTTAGCTAATTTCGGAAGTAACAGCCTCTTAAACTTCATTTTAACTGACTTTGACATTCATTATAACCCAATTAATTATTCATACAATATATTTTGAGAAAATGTCAGCATCGGATGCTGGAAAACATAAAAACACTGTTACTGACATCCAATACTTAAACTTTCCACTATCCATTTTACTGCCCAGTCCTTCTTTGGCGCCCGGTCATATCGAATCCGTAAACTCTTATACTTTGAGAATCAGCCACAAAACTGAATGTCAGAAAATACCATTGTCCTTCGATCTGAACTTCCCTGTGACATTGGGTTTCCTTTCCTTCTTGAAAAGAATGGAAAATTTCCGCTCATTCCACCAACAGTGGATGCTCCATGCCTGCCTTCCAGAGATCGGGAAATAATTTTTCAGCTGCAGGGTTGGCATAACTAATCAGCCCGGTGCTAGCAATTTCGACTATAGGATTGGGGTTGAGTGTCGGGAAGGAAGCCAGATACTTGATTTTCGCTTCTGCTTTTCTGCTTTCGGTGATATCACGGCTGAAACAGGTAACACCGATAATTTCCCCCTTTATGTCCCGCGCCGGATAAAAACTGTGGTTAAAAATCTTACCGTCGTGTTCATCTTCAAGATTAACGGGCTTTCCCATTCGAACAACTTCTTCGATCATGCGCTCGCGTGGTTGTGCCAGAGCAGGTGGTAAAAAATCAGTCCATTTTTTATCGATCAGGTCAGATACTCTCAGCCCCAGTCGTTCGGCTGCGGTATCATTGGCGGCAAGGATATCGCCATTCAGACCAAGCATCCAGATCGATTCAGTGGCCGAATTCAATAATGTATTGGTGTTTAATTGGCTCTGCTTCAGGGTTTTTTCAGTTTTTTTTCGTTCTTTTATTTCTGCCCGCAATTTTGCAGTCCTTTTCTTAACCTTACTTTCCATAGTTCTGTTAGCTTCAAGAAGTTCCACTTGCGCGGTTTGACGCGCCTTGATTTCCCGAGCCTCTTTAATAACCCGCAGCACGGCAGGCGCAAGCCGATGAAGGTGTTTTTTCATCACATAGTCTTTAGCGCCGCTAGTCAAGATTTCTATTGCCCGCTCTTCGGAAAGTACGCCAGTGACAAGGATAAAAGGGATATCCGGACAAATCGTTTTTGTTTCAGCAAGCGCCCAGGCGCCATTATATTGCGGAAGATCGTAGTCGGACAGAATAATATGAGGCAAATATTCTTTGATTGCCGTAATGAAATCCTTTTCAGTCATCACCCGCTTTAATGTAAATATGATTCCTGCTTCCTCCAACTCAAATTCAATCATATCGGCATCGGCAGAATTATCTTCTAAAAGCAGGATGCGAAGCGTTTCATCCATAATTTTACTCTCAAATAAATTATCAATCTGAAATTCGAATGATGTAATTTGCAATATATTTCTTTAACACTTAATTAATTGCATTCACTAATTAAACAAATTACCTTACATTATCTGACAAAATTAAGTTGTTCCAGCAACTTAATTCCCTTTAACATAATATTCAATAATAGATTTATATTATTATTATACTACCATTTAACTCTGGTTGTTATTACTTTCGGGATGCAATAACTTCCTGCGGTAATGACAAGAATCACTCGTCCGTATTTGATTAATAAAAATATTCACACCCCACTGGGGAAATTAAACTATTAAGGAGGAAATTATGAAAGGTAATGAAAAAGTAATTGAGAGATTAAATGAACGCCTGGCCGATGAACTTACAGCAATTAATCAGTATATGGTTCATGCTGAGATATGTGAAAACTGGGGTTATAATAAGCTCAACGGTATGATTCAAAAAAGATCTATTACGGAAATGAAACATGCAGAAAAATTAATTGCCCGTATTCTTTTTTTGGAAGGTATGCCGATCGTCAGCAAGCTCAATAAAGTAAAAATTGGCTCCGATGTAGAAAAACAGTTCAAAAATGACTGGGCTGCGGAGTATGAAGCCATTAAATATTACAATGAGGATATAAAATTAGCCGGAGAAGTCGGTGACTATGGCACCAGGGAACTTTTGGAATCGATCCTTAAGGATGAAGAGGATCATATTGATACAATTGAAGCACAGCTTGATCAGATTAAGCAGATGGGTATCCAAAATTATCTTGGAGAATCTATTCACTAAACACCGACTGATGCGCATTAATTAGATTATTATTCCCCGATAAATACTTGGTCGGGCATATCTTAAGAAAAACTGTATTCAGTATAAAAAATATTGAGGTTTTTCGTTGAATATCATTGTCTGTATTAAACAAGTACCGGGTACAGCCGTCGTCAAAATAAATCCAGCTGACAATACGCTTATCCGTGAAGATGTTCCGAATATTATTAACCCCTTCGATATGTACGCCATCGAAGAAGGATTGCGACTCAGGGAGAAATTTGGCGGCAAAATAACAGCTATTTCCATGGGACCGCCGCAGGCCGTAAATGCGCTCAAAGAAGCTGTTGGAATGGGCGTAGACGAGGCTATATTGGTTACCGACAGGGCCTTTGCCGGATCCGATTCCTGGGCAACCGCCTATACACTGAGCTTGGTCATTAAAATGATCGGGCCATTTGATATTATTCTTTGCGGCAAACAGGCGATTGATGGTGATACGGGACAGGTAGGCCCGGGGCTGGCTCGCCAGCTGGGCATTACCCAGTTAACTTATATCTTCAAAATCCAAAAACTGGATCCGTCCGCCAAAACAATTATCGTGGAGCGCCTGCTGGAGGAGGGCCACGAAATTGTGGAAGGCAAATTGCCTGCACTGCTTACAGTAGTGAAGGATATCAACCAGCCCCGCTTGTCCTCTCTTGCTAATTTAAGACGTTCCGGCAAACAAAAAATAAGGATGGTGGTCGCCAGTGATTTAATCGGTGTGGATATGGCGAGGCTGGGCCTGAATGGAAGTCCTACAAAAGTCATTAAAATATTCAGCCCGCCAAAACGCGACGGCATACTTGATATGATCCATGCAGATACAAACGAAAAGGCGGCAGCAATACTCGCGGACAAGATTATAGCGGAAAAAATTCTCTAGAGGAATTCATGCCACTTTTGGAAATTGATAAGGACAAATGTCTAGGCTGTGGAAATTGCATTGATGTCTGTCCGTTTGGAGCGCTTACTCTCGAAGGCGATATCGTTGTTGTTAACGAAAAATGCACAGGTTGCGGGGCTTGCCTCGAAGCATGCCCCGTAGCCGCTCTTCGACTGCCGGCAAATAAGCCTGTAAAAGCGGAGAATCTTACCGAATACAGAGGTGTCTGGGTTTGGATAGAACAATTTCATGGACAGATGTGTGATATTGCCGCTGAGATATTGGGCCAGGGTCGCAAACTGGCCGATCTGCGTCAGACTATACTTACCGCCTGCGTGCTGGGATACAACGTTGAGCATATAACTAAAAAAGCAATTTCCTTTGGAGCAGACCGCGTATTCTGGGTGGATGATCCCAGTCTTGCCGTTTATCGTACAGCGCCCTATGCGGAGACCTTGATCAGGCTGGCCCGACTGCATAAACCGGAAATATTCCTGCTGGGAGCGAGCTCTCGCGGCAGGGATCTGGCCGGATCAGTCGCGACTGATCTTTATACCGGGCTTACCGCAGATTGCACCGGTTTGGATATCGATCCGGAAAAGGGTATATTGATCCAGACCCGGCCGGCTTTTGGCGGCAATATAATGGCGATGATCATCTGTCCCGACCATCGCCCGCAAATGGCCACAGTACGCCATCGCGTTTTTGAAATGCCACCAGCTGATCCCGAACATCAGGGCGATGTTATCACCGTAGTTCCTTCATTAACCGAAGAGCAAATATCAACCCGGGTAACAGATTTCATTCAGGAGCTCGATAAAATAAATCTAGCCGACGCTCGCATCATAGTTGCAGGAGGGCGTGGTGTCGGAGGAGCGGATGGTTTTGAACCTCTGCAAAAATTGGCTCAAGTATTGGGTGGTGCCGTAGGATCATCGCGTTCCGCAGTTGATGCCGGATGGATTTCGTATGCCCATCAGATCGGACAGACCGGCCGCACAGTGCGTCCCGACCTTTACATAGCATGCGGTATCTCCGGCGCCATACAGCACCTGGCAGGTATGAAAACATCCCGGATTATTGTTGCCATAAACAAGAATGCCGACGCTCCGATCTTCGATGTTGCAAATTACGGTATCGTCGGCGATCTGTTTCAGATAGTTCCGGCATTAACCCAACAATTCAAACAAAAAATGCAGAAATAGATTACATTTCAGAAAATAAATTTGCTGCGTTATAAAATAATCACGTTTTAACTTCTGACGAGTAACACTTGGCATTTGGCATTTTTCATGACCTTGTCGACAACACCACCCAGCAGATTTCTCAGAATTCCCGTTTTGCCATGGGAGGCAATAACGATCAGATCGACTTTCTTATCTGTTGCTTCTTTGATTATTTCTTCGTAGGGAACGCCTCTCATAGTGTCATAAATAATTTCTATTCCGGCATGTTCGTCGGCTACTTTTTTAACTTCATTCTGCAATTTCTCTTGGGCATTATTTACACTATCTTTGAGCACTTTTTGAACGACTCCTTCATCCAGGCAATAGTCCACAGAGCATTGGCGAAAACCATCATCAATCACATGTAGAAGATAAATCTTCCCCTTACTTTGCTTAGCAATATCTAATGCCTGTTTTAAAGCATTGTCGGCATAAACAGAAAAATCAGTCGGCACTAAAATATTTTTGGGTGCGAACATTTTTACATCCTCCCTTTTTTTATAAACCGTAAATTAAAATATAATATTTTGCAATAATAGCTATATCACAGGTTAGTAATAGCATATTACTACTGCCGTGCAAGCGAAGCATAAGAATGAGGTGATTCTTTACACATAGATATTTTTCAATTTAATTATAAATAAACATTTATAGGTTAGTTAACATGTCCTCAACGGGGCATTGCCTGCGGGATGGGACTTTAGCCAGTCACCGAACTTATAAAACAGGATCCAAAGGCAGCAGGGAGAAGACAAAAAAGATTGACAGTCCCGATGAATAGTTTATAATTTAAATCCGAAAAAGGCTGGGGTATTTACGTAATTTATTTTGGTAGTGTCAAAAGTTTTATGAAAACTAGCGCGGATAAATGAAAAGAGAGATAGGATTTGGTTTGGGAGTAAAGGCAGGCGTCTATTCCGGTAGTGTCAAAAGTTTTATGAAAACTAGCACGGATAAATGAAAAGAGAG
>JANYAY010000163.1 GCA_025361065.1 Deltaproteobacteria bacterium | reverse complement strand
GGGGTGGATGTTTTTTAAGTGACTGTAATATTAATAATTTACACATTGGCACTCCTTAGTCCACCTCCGTCACATCGTGACACCTCCGCCAGCGGAGGAGACGAAATGGCTATTTATCCTATTGCGACACAGTCTCGAAAGTCGGGAACCAGATATAATAATACTGGATTCCCCCGTATCGAGTACGGGGCAGGCTCTTCGTCGCGCTTCGCTTGCACGGAATGACGAAACGGTAATTACGACACAGTCTCAAAGCGGGATTAACAGTTATGGCTGAGATAATAAATATAATTATCAATAAATGACATCAATGATTATGGAATCAAATCCTGCATTTCCTTCCGCTGCTGCTCATATAGGTCGTAATGGGCCTTGAGCATATCCGGAATCGGTAATTCGTAAGGGCATTTTTCCAAACACTCGCCGCACCCGGTGCATTGCAATACGCTTTCCATGACCGGGCGGGAAAATTTGACGGCAACCGCCGGCGACATTCGTGAAGCGATGACCCGATAGGCCATTGCCGGTGTGATAAGAACACCGTTCGGGCATGGTTGGCAGTATTCACAACGGCGGCAGAACTGCTTGCCCAATTCGTTGCGGTAGTGATCCATAAGATCAAGGTCCTTGGGGGTTGTCACATTCTCCTGTTCATAGAAAGAGATAACCTGATCAACGACGGCAATGGAATCAAATCCCGGAATCGGTATGACATCAGGATGCTGCCGCAAAAACTTGAAGGTTATGTCGGCATTGTCGATCATCCCGCCGGCAAAGGGCTTCATCGCCAGGATACCCACGTTCCTTTCCCGGGCAATTACATGCAGCTCGTCTTTTGCCGCGATTTCAATAAAATTGAAGGGAAACTGAATCGAACTGAATAAATCTGTTTTAACTAATTTCACCGCCATCGCCAGACTGTGGGAAGTGACACCGATATAACGGATATTTCCCTTGTCTCTGGCCGTAAGTAATGCCTCCATCGCCCCACCCGGCGCCGTTATTGCATTCCAATCCGACTCTTTAGCCACCTGATGCAGTTGATACAGATCAATATAATCCGTTTTCAGCCTTCTTAGGCTTTCCTCAATGTGCCCGGTCATGCCTGCGGCATCCCGCCGGAGGGATTTCGAGGCAATCACGACCTTGTCCCGCATACCACTAAAAGCCGCACCGATCTTTTCCTCGCTGTCGAGGTACATGTTGGCTGTATCGTAAAACGTAATGCCCCTCTCATAAGCCCGGCGCAGCACTTCCCCTGCTGAATCCTTGTGGAGACGAATGAGCGGAATACCCCCAAATCCCAACTCGGAGACGGTCAAACCTGTTTTCCCAAAAATAACATAACGCATCGAGAATACCCTCCCCTTCCCGGACTTGTCAATAATACCGTCTCTACGGTGCAAACTCTGGTCCCATTCCAACTTTGCATTCCATCTTCTCCGCGGGGTACGGCTTTAGAACTGCAATCAAAGCAGCGCTGTCCTCCACATCATTACGAAGCCATGTTCGCTCCAGATCCTGAGGAACAATTACCGGCATGCGGTCATGAATGGGCAAAATTAATTTATTAGCGCCCGTTGTGATGATTGTGCAGGTATTGATAAGCTTCCTGTCGGGAGACATCCATCTTTCATAGAGTCCGGCCAGGCCAAAAGGTTCTCCCGACTTCAGATAAAAATACCAGGGGACTTTCTTTTTGCCGTCTTGTTTCCATTCATAAAAACCATCAGCAACAATCAAGCATCTCCTTTTGGCAAATGCCGCCCGGAAACTCGGTTTTTCACTTATGGTCTCAGCCCGGGCGTTGATCAGATTATTTCCGATGGAAGGATCTTTCGCCCAGGAAGGAATTAATCCCCAGAGAAATGACTCCAGAATATTTTGGCCGCCTCGCCAGATAACAGCGGGGATATATTGTCCCGGACTGACATTCCAGTTAGATTTGCAGTCAACTGAGGTCTTCCCGACAGCAAATTTCTCGGCGATTTTTGTTAAATCAGTAACCAAAACAAACCTTCCACACATATCAACATTCTCCAAGCTATTGAAAATATTATAACAGATACCCAAATATATAAATAATTAAAAATATCCTTGACATTAGAACATATGTTCTATTATAATGCCGGCCATGGAAACGAAACGCACCGTAAAATCAGTAACGCAGAAGATAGCAGATTTCAGCCGCGACCGCCATCGAATGCCGACCTATGAGGAGATGCTTACAATACTCGCCGTCCGGTCCAAGAGCGTTGTCCATTTCTGGATGAACAAACTCTTACAGGAAGGGATTTTGGAGAAAGACAAGTCCGGACACCTGACGTTCATCAATTCGCCAGTCGGTGTCCCTCTCGCCGGGGGGGTATCCGCCGGCTTTCCCTCGCCCGCCGAAGAAGAATTGCGCGATGTGATCTCCTTGGACGAGTACCTGATCACAAAGCAGGCGGAGTCATTTCTGCTCAAAGTTGACGGGGATTCCATGATCGGCGCCGGGATAATGCCGGATGATCTGGTACTTGTCGAACGGGGCAGAGAACCGAAAACGGGAGATATTGTCATTGCCGAGGTGGACGGCGCCTGGACAATGAAGTATTTTCATAAGAAGGGTAAAGAGGTTTACCTGGAAGCGGCGAACCCCAAATACCCGAGGATTACGCCTGTCGCCGAAATGCGTCTCGGCGGCGTGGTCACAGCAGTCGTCAGGAAATATCACACATAACGCAGCGGCCGAAGGTAAGAGATATAAACAGCTAAGGAGAACTGAAAATGCAAGCCGGGATCACCTTTTCCGAAAATGCTCTAGGAGCAAAAGCAGCAGACCATCGCCCAATATTCCATATTGCAAAACCGATTCAGGAATTGCAGCAGATCATCGAGGAAGGTGACTGGGATGAACGTCTTCCGTATTATGAAAAATACATTAATCGATTTTCCTGGGGTGTTATTATCGCGTCAGTTATTTTCTTAGCCCCTGTCTGCATAAATATCTTCACCCGCTAAACCGCTTAAATACAACAAAACTGTTTCTATTATATGACTGAATTGTACAAGTGTGTTTAAGCGGTATTGAGCACTAACTTCTGTTTCAACGAGATATAACCCGCCAGTTTCCTGATTGCTTCTCTGGGTATTATATTGATAAATTCCACACCGGCATCATAAGCCTCATGCTCACGGATAACATTGATCCATTTTACTTTTCCCATGGCGGTGATCATTTGTTGCAGATTTTTTAAATTGATATCCATCTTGACAGTGGTATCGATGGGCAAAAACACATTGGACTGAATTTGGGTGCCGGACAGAGAGATATCCTTGCTGTAGTTATAGATGGTTTTTTCCGTCGGGAGATTTTTCCCTCCGGGAATGACAGTTATGGTAATCTCGTTAACATCCTTCAGCCGTCCCGCTTTCCTTTTTTCTTCCATAACGATTCATTCCTTCCCTTTTATTTCCGAATCTTCGTTTTTCGCCCTTCGCTTCCAACCTTGCTCGTTAACGATTTAATAATAAGGAATTCATTCCTGCCTGTCAAGAAAATATAGGCCATAAAAGGTGATGTTTTGCTGTTTGTTGTCGGTCGTGAATGATATTTTCATTACAGATTGATTTTCCCCGCTTCAGTGGACTCGCCAATGAGTTGGTCTTGATAAACTTTATCGAGCCAAATGCAAACTTAGCTCTTATCCATTATATTGGAACCATTCAGGTTTAGTGGACATTATTTGGTTTACAGGTTTTTGCCTTTTTCAATTGATTGCTCCCAGGATGGTTTTTATAAACGGCTCCATTCCCCAGTTATCATCGTAGGTCATGCCTAAACGGACGACAACGAGCTGGCGCGAAGGGATTATTGCGATTATCTGCCCCTGATAGCCCATGGCGAAGAATGAATCCACCGGCAATTGAGGATATGGCCGGTTATGGGGCTCTGAACCCTTACCTCCATTCAGCCAAAAATGAGCACCGTACTGGCCTTTGGGAGCAGCGGGTGTCGGGGTGGTGCTATAGGTCACCCAGCCTGCGGGCAGTATCCGTTCGCCCTGCCAGATGCCATCATTTAGATACAGCAGGCCGAAGCGGGCATAATCGCGGGCGGTAGCATAAAGAAAAGAAGACCCGACAAATGTTCCTGTCGCGTCCGCCGCCCAAACAACGCTGCGCATACCCAGTTTGTTGAATAATTCCCGCCGCGGAAAATTCCAATACGAATTTCTGTCTCCCGCTTTTTCACGGATGATTCGACAGATGAGATTGGTCGTCCCTGATGAGTAACTCCAGAGGGTATCCGGCTTGACCGCCAGGGGTTTGGAGGCTACATATGCCGCCATGTCCGGTTTCAAGAGCAACATCATGTTGACATCGGAAAAAGGATGCCCGCTGTAATCCTCCACCCACGCCAGCCCCGAGCTCATCCGTAAAAGGTGATCCAAGGTAATTGATCGTCGCGGATCGTTGGTGTTTTGCCATTCGGGTACAGATACCGGATTATTGATATTAATTTTACCCTGTTTTACCAATATGCCGACTATCGCGTTGGTCACGCTTTTAGCCATAGACCAGCTCAGCATCGGCGTATCTTTAGTGATACCTTCACCGTAATGCTCTGCAATGATGCGTCCGTCATAAACAATAAGTAATGCTCGGGTATAAAGTTTTTTCTGCGGATTCTTTTCCATAAAGAGTCCGTCCACGGCAGAATTGATTTTCATCATATCGATGTTTGCCGGCGTCGGTCCGGTGGGCATGAGTTCTCCCCTGGGCCACGCCAACGCCTCGGAATCAGCCGGTTCGGGGCGGGATATTATAGGTTTCCATTCCCGAATTACCTTTTCTTCAACACCGGAGAGAAGCACGGCACCCAGTTTATCGATATGCACTGCCTTCTTTTCATAAAGGCCGGTCCCCAAGAGAGAGCAGGTAACGCTTTTCTCCTCCCTGTTGATTTTCGCCTTAAATAACCCAAAGAGCGGATTGAAGCCCATGTCCTCCCGTTCAACAACCACCGGGTCACGCCCAGAAGTGAAGACTGCCGCACACAGGGTTTGAGCCTTGAAGGCACAGCCGATTGGCAACTGTTCAATATATCCCCTGTTCTTATAGCCGATGAAAAAAGCGGCGGCAAAAAGGATAATGACAAGACCAATGATAATTCTCTTTCTTGTAAATATCATCGTATCGCGCTCCTGTACTTTATATTCATCTGATAGCAGGCAAACAAGCTTTTGGAATAATTATTTCTTTTTGAGTAGGGTAAAATTAATTGTTATGTCCCCGGAATCCCCTAAACGTGGTCTCTGGAAACGGCATGTGTCAGTATGTCTTTGATATAAGCATTCAGAGTGACACCATGATCGGTAGCAGTCTCAACAAGTTTTTTGTGCAGATCGGGGTCAATGCGAATATTAAAAGTCCCTTTAAAAGGTTTTTCGGGTTCTTTGCCGGTCTCTTTGCAAAATGCCAGATAATCATCAACAGCTTCTTTAAAAGCCTTTTGCAGAGAGCTAACGTCCGTGCCTTCATAACTGATCAGTGCGCGTATATATTCCAGCTTGCCGAAAAATACTTCATCATCATCGCTGTAATGAGCGGAGCCGAAGTAGCCCCGATATTCCATTATGTCTTTTTTCATATCATGTTGCCTCTCTTTAAAACTTCTGTTATCTGGTCAATCTGGTATCGCTTCAGTATCGGCGAGGGGTGTGGTTTGTGCATGATAATTGCGTCAGCATCCTGATGATCGAAGCGCACACGGGAACCGCCTGTTTTCCCAGCTTTAACTTGCCTATATCCCAAACCCTTGAGCAGGGCCGTCAAATCATCCCAGGTGAAATCAATCGGACGATCAAGAAATCGCTTTACCAGCTTTTCATGTTTGCTCATTTATGCCTCTTTTACGGTGAAAATATCAAAGATATGGATAAAAGGCAATTAGAAAAACTAAATTTAGTTGCAAATTATTTTTGATACGGGTACTGAAATTAAGTGATATGTCCTCACTATAACATTTTGATATTCAATTTTTGCTTTAATTTCTTAGCTCATATTTATTACTTGTAGCGCAGATTTGAGCCATAGCGCTAGCGATCGGCTCAAACGATGTTGAACTAAAATGCTTCGTCGCTTTCAATATCTCTTACTCCAGATTCTTCAGAACTCACAAAATACTTGGCTTTGCCTAATATTGATCTTGAGCACTCGACCATAACGACTATTTCGTTCTGCCCTTTCCCTATCTTTGCGTGTACCTCAATTCCGTAAGTGACATTGTCTCGTATGATTTCGTAATATTGAACGTCGTCGAGGATAGATTCAATTTCCTTATAGGACTTTGCTCTCCATTTTGCCTCTTCGATTATAAGTAAGTCGTCAATTGGCTTCATATTTCTCATGGTTAGATCCCTGGCTGAACCAGAGCAAATTAATCATCACTAGTTTTTTCCGGCCTTCCGGCCGAAAATTATTACGGCCGGACTAAAATCATCCCCGACTGTCATTTGGCATTATATCCGACGATTTTCCTGACGAGTATAATCGCACCCTGAGAGAGTATACCGCCAACTAAATCAATGCCCACATCGAAAAGAGAACAGTTTCTGGAAGCAACAAATGATTGATGAAGCTCATCACTGACTGCAAACAGCGCCACTACAGCAACAGCAAATATCGTCCATTGTAGACGCCATCTTCGCGCAGAGGCGCCGCGAAAAGCACGAAACGAAAGAAGTCCGAGGACAAAATACTCGCTTAAGTGCCCGGATTTTCTGATCAATTCATGGATAAAATCGATGTCCTGCATGGAGAGCCCCGGCGTGAGAGATTGCAAGAAAGGAACGATAAACCGGGAAGTATGCTCCGAGGAGAATGTTCCGGTCGACATCCAGAATATAAAACCCATCCAGATAATTACCGGAATCCAATATTTGACGAAATCTCGCTGCAACTTCATTTTTATGGAGTCTGTTAAGATATTGTTTCTCCCGATGCTGCGGGTTCTGGTTTTTGTTTCACCGCCTTGTTTCCCGGCGGCACCAACAGGTCAATAATGATTATAACGGATCATTAAACCACCTGTCCAAAAATTCTTTCTTTTTAGCGCAGCGTTTCTCTTGCCAGCAGGACTTGATGACAACAGGTCCGTCTTTCTCATTTTCCATCCGCACCTGCCAGACTTTCTTTTCCCGCAAAACATGCACATAGGTGACAAATGATTCGGCAAAATCATCCCACAAATTGGCTGCGGCCTGCATACTGACAAAATTTGTGAATTGCAACTTATTATAAACAGCCGGCGCCTGATCATAAGTCAACTGCGCTTTAGCAAAAGCGTAATAATGTATTTTCTTGCGTTCGGGAAACCTGTCGTCAAACAGGCTTACCGGCTTTCCCTTTCCATCTTGTTTCCAGGAAAGCTGCACAAAAGGATAATTCAGAGATAGTGGGTTATCCGCCGGTATCCAGGAAGGATGAACATTACTGATCATGCCGAGAGCATGCCCCAATTCATGCAGCAGAAGATAATGAACGGCATTTTGTATTGTGTTCTTTTTCCGGGACTCAATAATCATTTGCAGCCTCGCAGTGCCGTCTTGTTTGGGCTGAAAGATGCTGCTTTCTTTCCAGGTTGCCCAGGCATTAGCTTTTCTCTTTAAAAGAACATCCCGATCCAAAACAATTACGGCATAAGAAATCCCGCTGCCTTCATCAATGACCTCCTCGGTAAATCCGGAGCTGCCCAAACCATTCACCAAGAAAACACCAATCAGCCTATCATTGAGCAGTTTATTCAACGCCGGGGAGAGAGAAAAACTTGTTTCTTTGATAACACCGGTAATTTCCGGAGTCGGGGCGACGGCGACCGGCACTTGCGCAAACCCGTCCAGTTTGTTTTGGTAAGCCAGATAGGCCAGCAATTCTTCCGGCGCCGGTCCCACTCTGTCCACCCATGGTTTGGGTTGCCACCCGACTCCAAAATATTCCATTTTGAGAGCTGCGCCGGCCGCAGCCGGTTCAGCAGCAGCGCTGAAAGAGGAAAAAATAATTAACAAAAATGCAATAAAGACACTGGTGAGCAATTTACCCGGTGCTGTGCACCGGGTTATTAATGGAAGATGCTGAGCTATATGGGCACGGTTTCTTCTTCCCCCTTTTTTAACCACCTGAAGGTGGCGCGAGGGGGATTGCGGGGGATTTTTTGCCGGTGCAATTCCGAATAAAATCTCCCCTAGCCCCTCTTTAGAAAAGAGGGGGATTAAATAAGTGCGCCCTATGAAACCCGCGCGGATAGTGAAGTTTCTAAGGAGTCTGCCAGTTGGCTTTTTTGCCCTCGGCAAACTTGCCGGCATTTTTTCACCCTCTTTTTTTGCGCCTCTTCTTGTCGACATAAACTATTTCTTCACCATTTGCTTCTTTTAAGGCTAATTTAGTCTTTGGGAATAAATAAATTGCCGATTATGATTTACCAGGCGATCCCACGCTTGGTTAAAAAATTCTGTGCCTCCTTCAGGCCTAAGCGGGCGGCTATTTTCCAATCCGCAATACTCTGCCGGGAGTCGCCCAGACTGCCATAGGTAAGCCCGCGGAGGTAATAGACCCGCGCATCCTGCGGATTTAGTTCAATGGCTTTGCTGAAATCGTTTATGGCCTGATTGTAGTTATTCAGTTTATCATAAACACCACCCCGGAGCGCATAGGTCACCGCATCCTGCGGATTGAGTTTTATGGCCCTGTCATACTCTTTAACGGCCTGATTGTGGTTGCCTACCCTGCTGTATACGATCCCCCGGCTGACATAAGCATTCGCATATTGTGGGCTTTGCTCCACAGCCTTGCCATAATCTTTCAGTGCCTGATTGTAATTGCCCGTTTCAGCGTAGGCATTCCCCCGGTTATGATAGGCGCCGGCATCCCGGGGGTCCAACTTAATGGCTTGATCATATTCGGTGATAGCCGAATTGTGGTTCCCCAGTTTTCCATAAACGGCCCCGCGGTTATTATAGGCCAGGGCAAATTGCGGGTTTAACTCAATTGCTTTACTGTAGGCGGTCAGCGCGGCGGCGTAATTTCCCGACATGCTCGCCGCATAACCTTTTTCCAGCCATTCGGCGGCATTCAGTTCTTTTATTGTTTTATTATAAGCTGTCGTCTGACTTTGCTTCTTCCCACCCGTTGCGGTCAGCAGCTCCTTGCGCAGCCGTTCATTTTCTTTTAAAAGCGCCTCCGAGCGCTTTCTTATTGCTTCGAGTTCCTTTGTCTTCTGGCGGTCTTTACGCAGAGCATCGATGGATTTCACAACCTCACCTGCGTCTGCGGTTATCCTGGATTTAAGCCAGTAGGTGCGGCCATCCCATTTCTCATCAATAAGCTCTGTCTGGACGATGCCCGCGGTGAGCGCGGTAATCTGGTCTTTGGCCAGTTTAAAGTTTTGCACCTCTGTTTCACTCTCCAGGTAGGTTCCCAGTTCCTCCAGCAACAATCTTTTGACTTCCCGCAGGGCAACAGTCCGGCTGGAGTTTTTGCTGTCTTCGTCACCGGCCTGATAGGTATATTCCCTGATGAAGGTTTTTGTTTCGGCAAAGGCAACAACGGAAATCAATAAGACGAGCAGAAAAGAGATGAAGGCAATTCGGGCCAGGACAGATTTCATTTGCAAGCACCCCTTTGGGAAATTGATGCTATTTTATACATCAGCCTCCGGTAAAAGACAAGAAATGCTCTTTATTGTGGTCGGACATGAGAGACAAAAAAAGCAGAGCCAATTTGTTTGACCCTGCCTTTGTGTAAATAATTATCTGTTTGTTTCGTTACTTCTTTAACTTTCTCCTCATTCCTGCCAAACCAACCAGCCCAAGGCCAAGCAGCAGCATGCTGGCGGGTTCGGGAACGTTAATCGGACTTAGACCGATAACTATGTTGTCGCCTTCCCAGGCAACCCCATATGTCCTTAGCTCAAAAGATGTAAAAGTCTCATTCGAGTTAAAGAAAAGATTGACATACACGTTTGACCCCACCCCTTGTTGATCACCAGCAGCTCCTCCCTGATTTGCGATAATCTCGTGGCCCGACAGAACACCTGGGGCATCATAATAATCAGGGTTGGTATTTTGAAGCAACTGATCGCCAGTCATCGGATTGCTACCGCTAAAAAAAGCGATGTTATTGTAGTTGTCGATTGATCCGTAATACAGGCCCAGATAAGAGATTCTGTATCCTGCCAGTATACCAGTCGGACTTAGATCTGCTGAATAGTCAACTTTCACCGTTACCGGCATGGAGCCTCCCTCACCTGGAGCGTAAGCAAAATTCGTCGCGTCCTGAATCGTCAGATTGGTGCCGCCGGGCTGAGCAGCGTAACCAGCGGTACCTGTTCTAATCCCAATTGTTCCTGTGACCTTCAGATCCGTAGCTTCGTTCAGCGAAGTGAACCAACCTCCATTTTGAACGGTGACAGTACCTCCTTTTGTAAGGCCAAATGTTCCATTGGCATGGGATGGGGATGCATCGAAAGTTTCGATGTAGTATCCGGGTAAGGCCGTATTTGTAGCATCTACACCAACCGGGCTGCTCAGGCCAGACCCATCACCCAAAGCATTGCCACCGGCCGTGTTCATATTCTGGCCACCAAAAGATATCGTAAGTGCTTGCGCCGGAACGCTGGCGAAAAAGAATACTGCTACAATCAGTACGGCCAATAATTTTGCATAAGTTTTCATAAAAACGATCTCCTTCAATTTTTCTTTCTGGCACATAGAGCACTATTTATGCCAAAACAATTTATTACAGCATTGTTAATGAAAAATCATTGATTTAATTCAGTATTTTAATTATCTGCCCGATGGGCAACAACCGATCTGTAAAGGCAAGGTTAGATATTGTAAGACAATCCGACACATTGTACATTTAATGAATGGAGATAGTTGCAACTTGTTTAAATGATATTTAATTATATTCGAGTCTTACATGTATTACCATCATAAAAACGATGTGTAAAGTTTCCCGACACTACAGCGTAAGGCTGAGTAATTATTTAGTAATATTAAGCAGTCCTTCGCTATCGCGCTCTTCTTGTATTCAACATGACGCAGTTATTGTTAGCGTTAAGAGAAGGTATTGATCTGTACCAATTGAGTAGCGGGAGAAAAAACAAACCGCCAGAGATCAGCCATCAGAGCGCCTGTCCATAACGTCGGCCGAAAGATATTCCCAGCTTTTTCATTCGGCCGCGCAGCGTGTTGGGCTTAACTTCCAGGATTTCCGCCGCACCGTTTTTGCCTTCCACTTTTCCGCGGGTCAAAACGAGGACTTTCTTTATCTCTGCGGCGATGAGTTGGTCCATGGGGCGCGGCTGCTCCAGGTGATCGACTTGCTGTTTATTATCAAAAATCGGAGATGCGTTTAAGACATAAGGGAAATCAATTAATGATCCCGTGCGAATGATTAAAGCTCTCTCCACGGCATTTTCCAGTTCGCGCACATTTCCACGCCAATCGTAGTTTACCATCCGCTCCAGGGCGCCCGGAGCCAGGGATATCGCATCCAGAATACCCATTTCCCGTGATTTTTTGTCAATAAAATGCTGCACCAGATTGGGAATATCGCACTTGCGCTGATTCAGGGGGGGAACGGTTATGGGAAATATTTTGAGCCGGTAGTAGAGATCTTCGCGGAATTTTCCTTTTTGTATCAGATCTTCCAGGTTGCGGTGCGTGGCCGCAATGAGCCGGATATCAACTTTGACCGGCTTGCTGCCACCGACCCGATAAATTTCCTTATCCTGCAAAACGCGGAGCATTCGCAGTTGAGCATCCGGCGGCAGTTCGCCGATTTCATCCAGCAGTATTGTGCCTTCATGCGCCCGCTCAAAGTGACCGCGCTTCTGGGCAATTGCTCCGGTAAATGCACCTTTTTCGTGGCCGAACAATTCGCTGTCGATGACCGTCTCCGGGATGGCTCCGCAATTCACCTTGATGAATGGATTGTTTTTACGCGGGGAGATATTGTGGATGGCATTGGCTATAATTTCCTTTCCCGAACCCGTGTCGCCGATGAGCAGCACCGGGGTGGCCAG
Organism: Deltaproteobacteria bacterium; assembly: GCA_025361065.1. Lineage (GTDB taxonomy): Bacteria > Desulfobacterota > Syntrophia > Syntrophales > Smithellaceae > MVRV01. The sequence continues at coordinate 16,266 of JANYAY010000163.1, read as the reverse complement.
GTGGGCAACCTGATTTACCGATTCCATGACTCCGCGTAAACCGGCGTCCTTGCCGATTATATCATTGCCTGAAAGACGCAGCAGCTCGTTTTGCAGATGACGGTTATCATCCTTTAACCTGTCCCGCAATTTAAGCAATTCCCGGTGCTGCAGGCTGTTGGCCATGGCTATCCCGAATGGTTCCTTCAGAAGGGCCATCATTTTTACATGCGATTCATTAAAGCGATTTTTGCCTTTGGCCTGAACAATCAGTGATCCGATAAAATGATCGCCGACTATGAGACGCAGGTTAAGATAAGATGATTGGCGGTCGATGTAATCCAGGTAATGTTTCATGATATAATGTGATTCAACGTCATTGGCAATCCAGACATCTTCCAGGTTTTCCCACCATTTAAAATAGTCTTCCGCCATCGGAACCTTCTCGGCGGATAATGTGCCGCCTTCAACAGTTGCAGCGGCAATGATGTTTTGCACACGGTTGTTGAGATCCTGGTGATTAAGAAAGAGACAATCAGCCGGCAGATAATTGCGAATATGGATAAGACATTTCCAGAGTGCCTTCTCTATTTCCAGGGTGCTGCAGATGCGCAGCGTTGCGCCGATAAAAAAATTTTCTTCATTGATCATATTATTCCATATACTTTCTTGCGATCCTTAAACAGAAAAGATTGCTCAATGATTTTTAGCCATAAATTTATTATTGATTATTTATACCATAGATTCCATGAAAAACATAATTATCTACCAAATAATTAAGTCTTCTGCGGAATTTGGTAGATAAATTATCAAATTTGGTAGTTAGTCATTTACCATAATATAAGTATCTATTAGTATTGATGTTATATTTGGCACAGAGCTTGCGAACGATAAGATGAATGGAGGTCTCAATTTATGAAATCACAGGATACAAAAAAGAAAGCAGAAGTGGATCTGACTGCGGAACAACCGTTAGTGGTGTTGCCAACGTTCAAAATTGTTTCCTATGTCTCAATTGTCTGGCTGCTTTACTTCATTGATTTTGTCGCTAGGTTTGGCGTTAACCCTCTCTACCCGCTTATCCAGAAAGAACTGACACTTTCTGATCCGCAGGTCGGATTGCTGGGCAGCGTTGTTTTGTTTGGCATGGCCGTTCTGGTGCTTCCCCTGTCCTACATAGCCGATCGCTGGTCCCGCAGCAAACTTGTTTCGCTCATGGCTTTAGTCTGGAGCGCCTGCAGCATTACTTCAGGATTTGCCAGTAATTTTGTTCTGCTTCTTTTTGCCCGGTGCGGGCTGGGAGTTGGAGAAGCCAGTTTCGCACCCACGGCCACATCACTGTTAACTTCCTGGTTCAAACGTTCCCAATGGGGGCGTGTATTGGGTTTTTTTAATTCAGCAGCATCTCTCGGCATTTTTGTCGGCTCAGTGTTCAGCGGCTATATGGCGGTAACCTATGGCTGGCGGGCAGCTGTGATTGCAATGGGTATCCCGGGCATTATTCTTGGTCTGCTGGCTCTGCTGATTCCTGACGTTAAAAAACAGCGGGCGCAGGCAGGTACTGCCAAAGAAGTCAAGCTGACCGTCGGCAGTGCCGCAGCAGTCATCGGTAAAAACAAATCCATACTGTTTCTGGTTCTCTTCTACGGTATTTACAATATGGCCACTATTGCCATTATTGTGTGGATGCCGATGTACTTCACCCGCGTTATGGAAATGACCGTACCCCGGGCGGCCACATTTGCCGGGATTGCTGCCATACTGGGAGTGGTGGGCTATCCCCTGGGCGGTTATCTTTCCGATCTGATGGTAAAGAGGGACCTTCGTTTACGGATGTGGTTTCCCTCCCTGATGGCGGTTGTCGTTGCTTTTCTTTTTGCCGCCGGCTTCTTTCTGAAAAGCATCCCCATTATCTTTCTGGCAAGTTTTCTCTGCACCTTCGTCAATCCTGCTCTCAATGCCAGCAGTCAGGAACTTGTGCCCTCCTGGTACAGGTCAGTTTCCCTGGGCGTAATAATATTCGGGATGCAATTTATCGGTATGCTCGGCCCCTACCTCATCGGTGTACTTTCTAAAAATTTCGGTTTGCTGAATGCAATGATTTACATGCAGGTTGCATTCGTCATTTGTTGTTTAGGGTTCCTCTACATTGGCACCATATATTGCAACGACTGCCAGAGAGCGCGCGAAGAAGAGGCAGCCCCGGGAACCTGACAAGAAATATTTAAATACAAAGAGAGGAGTGAGTTAATTATGATTATCAACGTACATGATCATCCGTACGACCAGAAATCGGGTCAGATTTTGTTTCAGTTTTTTGCCAAGTTTGCCACTGAACGACACTACCTGGATGGCACCGTGGTTGACCGCGGCGGCTTTGTCCAGTCGCCGGAAGAGAGCATCAAAGAAATGGATGAGGCGGGTGTCGATAAAACAGTCATTCTCAACACAGGCCCGATTCCAAACGAACATATTTACGAAACCTATCTAAAACCTTATCCTGATCGATTTATTGGATTTACGTCTTCCCGGCCAGTGATTCTGGAGGGCAACGTTATTGAGGTCAATGGGTTTAATCAGAAAAATTGGGAGCATACTAAATACTCTTTGCAGGAATTAGGGTTCAAAGGAATTAAATTACTCCCTGCCTATGAGAAGTACAGCGCGGTTGATCCGCGGGTTTATCCTTATTATGCGTTGGCTGCCGAGTTAAATGCGCCGATTACGATGCATATGGCCGGCACACCGGTGAGATTTGTCTCTCTAAACTACGCCAGACCCTTAGATGCGGACCGCGTCTTGTTTGATTTTCCCTCTGTGCGGTTTAATTTGCCGCATATGGGTTGGCCCTGGGAAGATGAGCTTCTGACGATGATGATCAGGGCATCCAATCTATATACGGATATATCACAATTAGGGGAAACCGGCATTAAGCGTATGGCAAAATGCCTGATTACCGCACGTGATTATGGCGTTCTTTCACGAGTTATGTTCGGAACTGATCCTCTCTGCCGTCCAATTAAAATGTACATCGACTTTATAAGGAAGGGCATTAACAAGATAGCCGATGAGCAGCATGAGCGGCCGTTCACCCGGGATGAGATTGACGGCATTCTTGGTAAGAACGCGCTTAAGTTCCTGGGGATTACCCCTTGATTACTTTATAAATTGATTTGATCTGACAGGCTTCCCCCCTCCCGGAAGAGAAATACTGCCGATTTTAACCAATCTTGACACACGGCAGATATTCTCTTCCGGCCTTATCTCTGGGATATAGTGTTTTCCATTCCCGGCAAAGGAATGATAATACGTGGAAAATCAGACAATTTTCTGCGGGTGGCGGATCGTTGCCGGGTCTTTCATTCTCAATTTTTTTACCGTGGGCATACTCTAAACTCTGTAGGTGTTTTCGTTAAACCGGTTACCGAATCCCTGGGCTTTACCAGGGCTGCCTTCATGCTTTACTGCTCGATCAGTATGCTCTCCTTGATTGTTACGGTCCCGATCCCGGGAAAACTCCTGGAACGTTATAACATCCGTCTGATCATGACCATCGAATAGCGAATCGATGGTAAATGTATTTATAAAGAGCCGTTCCTCCGCGGAAGGCAAGGTTCTTAGCCGGGACGTGATGGCTGAAGATTTCCACCAGGACGCGGCAAATGATCAGGTCCTGTTCCACCTGATCATTACGAAGCCAGGGGGCGCTTTGCCGCCATCAATTTTTTCCGCAAGTTCAGCCAGTACCGTGGCCACATTATCCAGTCCCGCACAGCGATGAAAATAACCAACAAGGTCAAGTGCCGTTGCCTCCGGCGAGGATATCTTCAATTCTCCGGCCGGCATCTTGATCTTTTCCGTTGGTTTTTGCGCTGCGCTTTCGCGGACGATGAAATCCACACGCATCTTTCCGAATAAAATCGGCCGGCGGCTTTTCGATACAACGACCTGAAAGACCTGAGGAAGCTGATGTGCTGCCCCATGATACTATGCGGCGCTTAAAAGCCCCGCATAGTAATCCTCGCCTACGTGTTCCATCAGACCAGAAATGAATTGCTCCGGTGGCCGACAGCCGGCAGCGCGGTATTCCCGGGGGACAATGACATAAAAGCCACGATAGGGCATGGCAAAGTCGCCTTTTTTCTGCAAACGACGGATCGCCGCCTTAATGGCCGCGGGAGAGGAATCTTTCAGCTTTTTAACATCATCCAAGCTAAAGCAGGAACGCCCTTGTGCGACAAGATCTTGAACAAACTCAGCCAGCATAATGTCCTCTATTGTATTGATCGTTTGCATAAAAAAACATTTTTCGTTACTTTCTGCAAGCAATCCATACAAAATAATGTTATTTACCGCTAGACAACAAAAACCCGCTATTTCTAACGGGTTTTGCACTTCTTTGGATTTTGTTGGATTCGGCGGCGGGAATTGAACGAATAGTATAATAATATGTATTAACTACGTTTATTTATGTTTGATTTTTCTGCATACCCCCAAACATACCCCCATATTGCATATTCCGCTGCTTATGAATTGATTTTCAAAAACAGTATGGGTAGAGTTTTATTGTTGATTGACGACAGTGTCCAGAAACTTACGTGGATTTTCTGAAAAGGCGGCAAAATTGTCCGGCGTGATGATGACGGGACAAGCTTTCGGATACTTTTCCATAAAGGCATTTAATCCCCGGGATAATTTTCGACGGCCGGATTTGACCTCGACGGCATAAAGCTGTCCCTGATAGCCGTATACAAAATCAACCTCGTCTTGCTTCTCTCGCCAATAATAAAGATTGCCGGGCAGTTGAAAAAGTTGGCATCCTACCGCGGCCTCGAATATTCGGCCCCGTTTTTCCGGATCGTTAAGAACTTGCGGACCTTCATGCATCGTATATAAGGCAGGACAGGAAATCAGTATTTTGGGACTTGATCCCCGCATCAGATGACTTTTCGTTGAATATTTTTCCAGCGGATGAACAAGAAACGCTCCGGAATAAAGCTCGATATAATATTTAACCAAATCGGTATTCCCCTTGTCCTGAAGCTGCCCCCCAGCAGTTTGGTGTAGCTGATCTCCTGAGCCGGGTAACGGCACAATATCTCGAATGCCTGGCGAAACAGAGCAGGATTACCAACCTTATGATTAAGCAGAATATCCCTGCCGACCACCGCTTCAATGATAGATTCTTTCAAGTAGGCATACCATCGGTCGAAATCTTTCTCAAAGACAACAGCCCCCGGATAACCGCCATAGGTTAAATAACGATCCAGGTCGTATTTAAAAGCACGCTTCAGCTCTTCATATGTCCACTGATGGGTTTTGATTAACTCAAAACGCCCTGAAAGACTCTCCGAAAGTCCATTCTGCAATTGCAATGAACTGGACCCCAAAAGAATGACCCGCAACGCTTTGGGCGCCTTATCCCATAAAGATTTTACTGTTTCTGACCAGTTTTGTACTTTCTGAATTTCGTCAATCACCAGCAGCGTCTTTTTTCCGGAAAGTGACGCTTTCTGCCACTGTTCCAGAAGCCAGGTGCGATCCGTCGTCAAAATGTCGTCGGCATTTGCATAATGGGTAGCATCAGGATACCTTGCCAGAAGCTGCTTAACCCCGGTTGTTTTCCCAACTTGACGTGGGCCAATCAGCACTTGAATAAGCGGCCGGCCAACTGAAAGACGCTGTTCCAGTTGCGCCACAAATGATCGTTCATATAATCTTGCCATGGATGCATTATACATATTTTGCTAGACAAGTCTATTATTTTTACTAGACGCTTCTTGTAAAATGCTCAAATACAAGAACAAGGTTAGATTGACAACAAAAAACCCGCTATTTCTAGCAGGTTCTGTACTTCTTTGGATTTTGTTGGACTTGTTCTTGGTGGAGGCGGCGGGAATTGAACCCGCGTCCGAAAACCTTCCGCTGCAGCTTCTACGTACGTAGCCTTCGTTTTAGAACCTTCACGCTGGATTGCTCCCTAAGGCCGGATCGTCACCGCGCTATCCTGTAAGTATTCGCCGCCCTTCCCCAGGCAAGAAGTTTGGCTATCCTGTCTTAATGACGTTCTAGTCCAGCCAACAGGCAAACCGGGTAGAACGTTAGCCGTCTAAGCGGCTAATGCGTAATCGTAGTTTTCTGCGATTATATGTTTCCTACCTGTTTAACGAGGCCTGTAGGAACCTCGGTACGCTTCTACAACTTCAAATGTCCCCGTCGAAACCGTTACGCCCCCCTGAATTCTTATTTGCTTATACTATAGTCGCTTAACACGCATTTGTCAAAGACTAAGGCAGTGCTTATTAAGCAATCATTTGACGACAACAACAAATCAGTAAATTCCTGTTTTATGTACTTCTTTTTTCATCACGTTTTTCCGCCAGACGCATCTGTTTTCTTGCCGATGCTTCCTGGTTGCGATGCCTGTCCTCTTCAGTTTCCAGAAGCAATGGAGGCAATTGAATCGGGCGCTTGTTGTGGTCCAGGGCAACATAGGTCAGATATGCTGAACCGGTATGGCGTGTTTCACCGGTGACCAGATTTTCCGCCTCCACGCGTACACCTACTTCCATGGAGGTCTTTCCAACAAAGTTCACCGACGCCTTGAGGGTCAGAAAATCGCCGATAAAAACAGGACTGTGAAAATCCATCCGGTCAATAGATGCCGTGACCGTATAGGCTCGCGCATGACGCGTGGCTGCCACTCCTCCCGCCGTATCAATCAGTTTCATAATATCACCGCCATGCACGTTGCCCGCCGGATTCGCATTTTGCGGAATCATTAACTGAGCCATAGTCACTTTACTTTCACTGATTTTTTTACCCTCCATTTATTGACTCCTCCATTTATTATCCGGTTTGCAGGATATCCTATTTATGCCTGATAAATGTGCCGTTTTCGTATTCTTCAAAGGCGAGCTGCAATTCCTGCTGAGTATTCATAACAATCGGGCCATACCAGGCAACCGGTTCGCCAATGGGTTGACCGGAAATCAAAAGAAAACGTGCAGGAACTTTTAAATCGGATGCACTAATTTTTCCGCCATCTTCAAATATGATCAAGTCCCTATTTTCGAAGGACTTTTCCTGATTGCCAAATCTGACCTGGCCGGAAATCACATATGCTAAAACCGTATGCCCGGGCTTTGTGGGATGAATAAATTCAGAATTACCTTCCAGCGTTATGTCAAGATATTCCGGATCGGTGACAATGTCCTGTACCGGTCCTTTTACACCCATAATCTCGCCGCAAATGATTTTTACTAAAACACCAGAGGTGGGTGATACTTCCGGAATTTGGCTGCTTTTGATATCACGGTAGCGCGGGCGCATCATCTTATGCGCTGCCGGCAGATTTGCCCAGAGCTGAAAGCCACCCATGTAGCCTGTTTTATCGCCTTGGGGCATTTCCTGATGGATAATGCCGCTTCCGGCAGTCATCCACTGCACATCGCCTGCCCCGATGATGCCACTGTTGCCCATACTGTCGCCATGCTCAACGCTGCCGCCCAGCATGTATGTAATTGTTTCAATACCGCGGTGCGGGTGCCAGGGAAAACCTTTAAGGTAATGGTTCGGGTTATTGGAGCGAAAATCATCGAGCAGCAAAAAAGGATCCAGATCCGGCGCTTCAGCAAAACCAAATGCCCTGTTTAAATGCACACCTGCACCCTCCAGAGTGGGCTTGCTGCGGATAACTGTCTTAATCTTGCGATATGTATGCATTTAACACCTCCCTGCCATTAGTTTCCTCTCTTTTATAAAGTTAATGAGTCAACCCTGATTTTAAGGATATTTCGTGCAGGCTTTTATCTAGTGTCCGGAGGGAAATCTGAGTCGGACAATTGTTTTTCTTCTCAAACTTTTATCAATTTGGATTTGAAATCACGGGCAAGGGTGCGGCGTTCTTCGCGCTGTTTGATATCCTCGCGGCGATCATATAATTTTTTACCCTTGCCAATACCAATCTCCACTTTAACCTTACCGTTTTTGAAATAGAGTTTGAGTGGTACCAACGCCAAGCCCTTCTCCCGCGACTTGCCGTATAGTTTTTTGATTTCCCGCTTATGCAGGAGCAGTTTGCGTGCCCTCAGCGGTTCATGATTGCAACGGTTGCCATGATCGTAATGGCTGATATGCATTTCGCGCAGATAGACTTCATCATCTTTCACTACGGCGTAACTGTCTTTTAAATTCGCTTTACCATCCCGTAGGGCTTTGACTTCCGTGCCGGTCAGGACAAGACCGGCCTCGTAGGTATCGCCGATTTCATAATTGAGACGTGCTGTCTTATTCGATGCGATAAGTTTTTGCGCTGTGTTTTCTTTTGTCATGGTTCAATTTTACATCAAAACGTTTTTAAAGCCATTTATTTTTTTGTGACATTTCAGTGAACACGGGAAAAAACATGCAAATCTAACACCTTTCAGACGACCTCGTAAAAAGGCCGCAGGCAAGGCGTGCAAATCCCGAGGAGTGAGGCGTACTTAACGTACGTCGCAACGACGAGGGATGAAGCACAACGCCGCATCCGGCTTTTTTACAAGGTCGTCATTTTTTCGGTAGCGCCATTAAATAGTCCGGTTTCACATGGCTCATGGCCTGGAAAATATTATGACGGATATCCTTGTTATCACGCTCCAGTTCATTCAAAAGCTTTTTGACATAAATCCGCCTTGAATTTTCACTGGTCGGGCACATATTTTTTACTGAGGGAAATTGCCGCTCCCGGCTGTACTTTTTCACCAGTTCCTCGCTCAAATAGGCCAATGGCCGGATAATGTGCAGCTTGCCGCCGAATATCCGCTGGTTGGGCACCATCGTGCTGATTTCCCGTCCGTAAAACATATTGAGCAGCAGAGTTTCAATAATATCATCTTTGTGATGAGCAAAAGCAATCTTGTTACAACCTTTTTCCGCCGCTATTTCGAAAATTCTTTTGCGGCGCAATCGCGAGCACAGAAAACAGGGATTTTTCTTATTGTAATCGCTGTGCGCCAACAATCCTATCTCTGTTTTCTCCAGCACATAAGGGTAGTTATTTTCCTGTAAATATTTTTCCAGCTCATTACAGGCAGCATAATCCGGATCGAAACCCATATCGATATTGACGGCAATAAAAGAAAACCCGGACACGAAGACCATCGGCGAGTCGAGTAAATCCAGCAGGGCAAAGCTATCCGCACCGCCGGATACGCCGATCAGCAAACGATCGCCTTCTTCGATCATTTTAAAATCCAGCACAGCCTTTTCCAGCCACTTTTTCAAATGCAGAAAAAGTTTTGTGTTTTTATCTTTCTTTATCGTACGGGTATCCAAGTTGAGTAAAAACTCCTTGCCGTTAAAATCGTTTTCTTTTTATCCGACTTTTCCCGGGGAAGCAAGCGGAGACATTGCCCCGGCATGCGAGACTGTGTCGCAATAGCAAAAGTGCTATTAATAGTGTCATGCCGATGAAAATCGGCATCCAGAACTTACTGATAATACTGGATTCCCCCGTATCGAGTACGGGTCAGGCTCTTCGTCGCGCTATGCTTGCACGGAATGACAAGAACAGGGATTGCGACACAGTCTCATGCGCCGGGCAGGCTTCCACCATCAAATAGAGTGCTTTAATCGGAAATTGGAATCAGATTATCGCCTTGAAATACTGTGTCCTCTCTGTTATAGAGGCAAAAAACCTTAAGGAGGGGCTTATGCCGGAGATTATTAATATTCACGCGCGGGAAATTTTAGATTCCCGGGGAAACCCGACAGTTGAAGCTGAAGTAAGCACGATTTCAGGATTTACGGGACAGGCTGCCGTACCCTCCGGCGCTTCCACCGGCGAACATGAAATGCTGGAACTCCGTGACGGCAATAAAAAAAGATATAACGGCAAAGGTGTCCAGCATGCCGTCAATAATATTCTGCATAAAATCGGGCCGGAAATAATCGGGATGGATTGCCGACGACAGCGCGATATTGACTACACTATGATCGAACTAGATGGGACGCCGAACAAAGGCAGCCTTGGCGCCAATGCTATCCTGGCCGTATCTCTGGCCTGCGCCAAAGTGGCGGCGGAATTTTCCGGCTTGCCCCTTTATAGATATCTGGGTGGTGTCAATGCCAAAGACCTTCCGGTACCGCAGTCCAATATTTTAAACGGCGGCCAGCATGCTGATAATAATGTTGACATTCAGGAATTTATGATCATGCCTGTAGGCGCACCTAATTTTAAAGAAGGCCTTCGCATGAACGCGGAAATTTTCCATGCGCTGAAATCAGTTCTTAAAGCTAAGGGCTACAATACAGCAGTGGGCGATGAAGGTGGATTCGCACCTAATTTAAAATCCAATGAAGAAGCGCTTAGCGTAATAATGACTGCTATTGAAAAAGCAAATTACCGCCCGGGACAGGACATCATGATTGCGCTGGATTCGGCAGCGAGTTCTTTCTACTCCAAAGGCAAATATGTTCTGGCAGCGGAAGCCAAACCGCAAAAGTCAGCTGAAGAAATGGTTAAGTTCTACGCTGATCTGGTTGCCAAATATCCCATTATTTCCATTGAAGACGGTCTGGCGGAAGATGACTGGACTGGCTGGAAACTGCTCACCGATGAACTGGGCGAAAGAGTGCAAATTGTCGGCGATGATCTGTTTGTAACCAACATAACCCGTTTGGAAAAGGGAATTAAACTGGGCGTTGCCAATTCTGTTTTAATTAAGCTCAATCAGATCGGAACGCTCACCGAAACACTGGCAACTATCGAACGCGCTAAAGAAGCCAATTACACCTGCGTTGTCTCGCACCGCTCCGGTGAAACCGAAGATACCTTCATGGCTGATATCGCCGTTGCCACTAACTGCGGTCAGATCAAAACAGGCTCACTTTCCCGCTCGGAGAGGCTGGCCAAGTACAACCAGCTACTGAGAATAGAAGAGGATTTGGGCGATGCGGCCTGCTACCGCGGCAAAAAAGCTTTTTACAGCATTAAACAGGAAGCCGCCAAGAAGGCAAAAAAGAAATAACGAATTAAACAATCGAGTTCACAATTTCAAATAAAGCCCCGGAAGTTTTGCTTCCGGGGCTTTCTGTACTATTTCACATTCAAAAAACAACTGAATTACGGAAAATGTTGCTTTGGAGTGCGAAGCCTCGGCTTCGCTTTCATGCCGATCAGGCACTGGAAGTTTAAAGCGGCGTCAAGCCGCCGCACTCCAAAAAGCAGCGCTTGAATTGTACCGGCGCAGTACTTCCATTTCTGTTCTATTCTCACTAAAGCAAACTTATAATGTCAAATAAATAGAACCGTTGTCCCCTTTTTTCCTCCATTTTATTCGAGGCAATTCTTATACCCATTTGATTGTTTCGATTCCCACCCCATGATCTGTTCGTATCTTCACGAAGACGGCAAACAAATAGTCAAGCTGCTTCTTGAAAGCAAGAAGCTTCCCATAATCATACTCGTCGCTTTCTTGGCTCGTTGTTTTCTTCATTTCGATTACCAGGAGATTGTGTCCTGTCCCCCTTCGATGTACAATTATATCAGGGTAAACCGTCGTAGCTTGCGTGTCGTCTGAAGTTACATTTCTCCGCTTTATGTCAAGGCGTTTCACGTCGTCATGATCTCTGTTGTATTCGTAGTCCACGTTCCAACCCGGGAAATGGGGTTCAAGATATGTTGCCAGCGTGTGCGAGACTCTACGGTCTTAAAGTTCCCAGCCTTTCAGGCTGTTCAAAAATGCTCAGATGCAAGGCGCGCGAAGACCGAGGAGCGGAGCGTACTATACGTACGTGAGCATCCGAGGGGTGAAGCGCCTCCGGCATTCGCCGGATGCACTTCGCAGATGCCTGCCCGGCGCATGCCGGGGGCGTTCGCGTGCCCTCTTGTGACCTTCAGGTTATTAGGGTATTTCAACAGTCTGCTACAGGAATTTGAAAAGGCGTCTCCGCAACACTTCCATTTCTGCTCTATTTTCGGTAAGCTTATAAGCAGTTTCTTTCTTACCACCATTTTCTTCTTTAATTACGGTGGCAATAAGTTCTGCGTCGGCCAGAAACCGGATAACATTCGCATAATTGGATTGAGAAAGAGATTCCGCCCGCAGAACTTCTCCCTTGCGAAACATTCTATCACCCAGAGTCCGGATCTTCTTTAACCACTCTTTTTCCGTATGTGAAGTTTTCTTTAAATACAGGCAGCTTCGAAGAACGATCCAGCATGATTCCAAATAATTATGGATCAATCCGGTAAACGGTTTGAGCTTCGTTTTGCCTTTTCCTTTTACTTCAATCCAGACTTGACCTTCCCGCTCGAAGGAAACAATCATCTTCCGGTTATGCAGGTACGCCAGCACATCGTTGACTTCATCGACATCATCTTTGCGTTCATCAAAAATAAATTCATTCCATAAAATACGCTTCAGGAATTTATGGAATGAATTTATTTTTGATGAACGCAAAGATGATGTCGATGAAGTCAACGATGTGCTGGCGTACCTGCATAACCGGAAGATGATAAACGACTCAATTTGTAATATTCCAAATTGAGTCGTTTGTCATCTTCCAGCGAGTAGACAACTTCCTGCATTTCCTCTGCTTCATCTTCTTCCGCTTCAACTTTAGAGATTATCTTGGACTGCGCGAAGATATTGAGGGCATCGGCAATGGCTTTTTCCTGATGAGCAAAAGTGGCGGCAAATTTTACATTCCTTGTAAAGAGGTACTCATAAAATTCATTTAAAACATCTGTTAAATCTTCATACGATATGCCGCGGCGGTCATGGCTGAGAAGTCCGGAAGCCACCATGGAAAAAGGAGTAACAACTGATACCTTATTAATTTCCAGAACAATTTCATAACCGATTTTTCGATAAAGGCTTTGTCTCTCTTCCAAATTCATCTGGTCTATTGGTTTTTCCTCTGTCTCCAAATAATCCTTCATAATAATCGGTTCACCGATATTGACATAAACCCGGCCATAGCGTTTGCGCAGGATATTGCCGCTTTTAATCATGTCCGCCGTGTTTTCCTGAACTTTGGGGGTTCCGGTAAGTTCTTTCAGATATGATTTTTCTTCAACTACCCGGTCATAACCGATATAAACAGGAATAGCGGCAAAATTATCGCAGTATTTTTCCTGATAGGCCTGCAAAACCATGGAGATAAGCCCGTATTTGGGTAATACCATTTTCCCGGTGCGGCTGCGGCCGCCTTCAATGAAGAATTCCAGCGGCAAACCTTCCTTTAAAAGAATGGCAAGATACTTGGCAAACACTTCTGAATAAACAGCATTGCCCCGGAAGCTGCGCCGGAGAAAAAAAGCACCGGATTTACGGAAAACATACCCCAGCGGGAAAAAAGACAAATTTGCCCCGGCAGCTATGAAGGGCAGCTGAATGTTATACTTATAGAAAAGATAAGATAACAAAAGATAATCTATATGACTGCGATGGCAGGGGATAATTACGAAAGGCATCTTTTTGGAAACGTTTCTGATCTTGGCCAGTCCTTCCATGTCCAGCAATACACCGTCATATACAGTATTCCAGAGCCAGGTTAGAACCTTATCCCAGAGTTCAACAAATGTTTCATTATAATCAGCCGCAATTTCATAGAGGTATCTGCGGGCATCTTTTTCCACTGCTGCCCGGTCCTTTTTCTCTTTTGCCGCGTACTGAGTAATAAACTGATTGACGGCAGCATCACTCAAGACCATGCCTATCAGCTCTTCCCGGGATTTCAGAGCGGGACCTACTATGCTCGTCTTTTCTTCTTCTATGCGACCGATTAATTCCCCACGCAAATCGTGAATCATCATTTCCGCGGGAACATCTTTATTTTCATTTAAATAATGGGACATATTAATTGGCTCTGCCGGAACGACGAAGGCTTTATTAGAATAGCGCATAAATGTGATCAGACGACGCAGAGGCCCGGTATGTTCCGATTGACCGAAAAGTATGTTAATCATGCTCTCGTTTTCTTTTTCTCTCCGGCGGCCATAAGCGACAAGTACCGGTAATATAAAAATAGGAAAATCAACTTTTTCCTGTACTTTACTTAAGGCCGCAATGGCCTCGGCAGATGATCTGCTTTTAATAAATTCCGATTGACCCAGATGAATAATAATGCTCTTTTTCCCGGCAACTTCCCTCTCTAGAAAAGCTAATTTCCCCTGCAGCGCTTTTTGTTTTTTCACGAATCGCCGCCGGAAAGATGACCAGAGAAATTTTAACATCATGGGCAGGGGCTGCCAGAAAGACATGTTCATTCCATGGCAATAGAACGGCCTTGGCAAATCTTTCCGCCCTGTAATTTCATGAATAATGAGGCTGTTTAGTTTACTTCTTTGTTTTATTGCGTAAACGACGAGACCTTCCGAGGCCAGTTTTTTAATTTTTTCCACATATTCATCGGCTATTGATACATGGGAAAGAAATGTCTTCGCCGGTCGGAATCTTAAAAAATCCTGCTGGTCATAAAGACAACCGGCGTAATATTCTTCATCTTGTGCTTGTGAGTCTGTTTTCTTTTTTCCCAACATTATTATTCAGCTTTCAGTTCCAACTTGTGACCTCGTGCCACCTCTCGTACCCTCTCGTGACCTTCAGGTTATCAGGGTATTAGGTGGTTAGGTTATTAGGTTATACAATTTCGCTGCCGGCCGGCAGCTTTTTTATTTACTGAGCCTCTAAATAAAAATCAATCTTCTTCTTTTTGAAATTCTTTGGGAAAATGTTGTGTCATGTAATCTTGCACATAGGCACGCACTTCGGAAGCAACACTAAAAGACATGGCATTCTTCAGCAGCACTTTTGCGTCTTTGAGGCTTGATGCCCTTATTATTCGCTTGATCCGAGGAATGGCCAAATGGTTCATGCTTAATTCATCGAGTTCCATACCTAAAAGGATCAGGCAACACATCGGATCGCCCGCCATTTCCCCACACATTGCTACCGGAATCTTCGCCCTATGAGCTGCATCAACCACTTTTTTTAAGAGTATTAAAACAGCCGGGTGCAGCGGTTCATACAGATACATCAAATGTTCATTTGCCCGGTCAATGGCCAAAGCATATTGAATTAGATCATTTGTCCCAATGCTGAAAAAATCAACTTCCCGGGCCAGTTTATCGGCAATCACAACTGCCGAGGGCACTTCGATCATCGCACCTATTTCCATTTCCGGGGCAACTTTTACACCTTCGGCCACAAGTTCAGCTCTTGCTTCCTGCAGTAATTGTTTTGCTTCTCGAATTTCCTCAATTCCGGAAATCATCGGAAAAAGGATTTTAGTTTTTCCGATAGCACTGGCACGCCAGACGGCCCTCAATTGCGTTTTGAACAGATCCACTTCTTTCAGACAAAAACGAATCGCCCGCAACCCCATCTGCGGATTTAATTCTTTTACCGGCTTGTAACTGGAAGGAAATTTATCCCCGCCGAGATCAAAAGTTCTGATGGTTGACCAGAGTAATTCTTTAGTTTCTACAACCTGGCGATAATTATTGAAATGGTCTTCTTCGGTGGGCAAATTCTCACTGTTGATATAAATAAATTCTGTCCGGTACAGACCGATATATTCGGCTCCATGAGTAATTGCCGTTGGTATTTCTTCAATAAATTCGATATTTCCGCCAATTTGCACCCGATAGTTATCCGTCGTGACGGCCGGAAGTTTCGCATGACTGAGATATTCATTTTTGGCGGCGGCATAATGTAATTTTTTCTCTTCATACCTTGTCAACATTTCCGGATAGGGATTAACTATAACCAGCCCTGATGTGCCATCAACAATTATAATATCTGCTGTGTGCACCATACTGGTGATATTATCCAGTCCTGCTACTGCCGGTATTTCCATGGAACGGGCGACAATCGCTGTATGCGATGTACGGCCGCCTATATCCGTGGCAAACCCCCTCACTTTTTCCATTTTCAGCTGCGCGGTGTCGGCGGGAGAAATATCCTGGGCAACAACAATAACGTTGTCATCAAATCCCCAGACTGTTTCTCTTTTTTTCCCCGACAGGTTTCTCAATACCCTTTCGGTGACATGCTGAATATCGCTGATGCGCCCACTGATATAAGTATCTTCAACATCGGCAAATATTTTTTTGTACCGGTCGAGCATCATTCGTACTGCCCATTCCGCATTAATTCCCAATCGGCGGATGTATTTGATCGTACGGCTGATAAATTTCTTGTCTTTCAGAATTAAAATATGAACATCGATGACATAGAGAGGCTCGTCAATCTTTGTTTTCCTGATATTTTCCTGAATTTCTAAAAGCTGACGTTC
>JANYAY010000156.1 GCA_025361065.1 Deltaproteobacteria bacterium | reverse complement strand
TTTTGAATTGCATTCTCGCCGGCCTGTGGCTGATCATAAACTACATGGACAACCAGGCCTATGATTACCCTCTGATCAGGAAGAAATATCTCCTGCTCCTTTTCCTCACCCCGTTCCTCATCGCAGAAGCGGTCTCGCAATGGCTGTATTTTTCTGAAATGAAGGCGGATGTGATTACGTCATGCTGCGGCAGTCTCTTCAGTTCCAACCGCAACGGCGTGGGCTCGGATATAGCCGGCATGGCGGTTGGGCAATCAATGGCGATCTTTTATGGAGGGATTGGGCTCACATTATTATTTGGCCTCATATATCTGATCAAAGGTAAATTAGGATATATTTTTTCTTTGGTGAGCGGGCTGTTTTTTCTGATCTCCTGCGCCTCTCTGATATCATTCATCTCCCTTTATTTCTATGAACTGCCGACTCATCACTGCCCTTTTTGTGTTCTGCAGAAGGAATACGGATATATCGGGTATCTTCTTTATGGCACATTGCTGACAGGAGTTGTATCCGGACTCGGTGTCGGCACACTGATGCCTTTCCGGAAAATCACGAGTCTTTCTGTCAGCCTTCTCCGATTCCAGAAAAGACTTGCCCTAATCTGTCTTGTCTCCTACTTTCTCTTTGCCGGAATTTCCATTTACCGCATGATCAGTACAGATTTCACAATGGGATTGTTTTGATTAACAGTTATCTGACAGATTATCATGCCCTGAAAGAGAAACGTTACGGGCAACATCTCTACAGAGCATCACATTATCTTTGCCGGCAAACTAGTATTATTTTGCGGCTATTTTATTTGCCGTCATTTCTCTCTGCCCAAAGAATAAGCTGTCGGCATTCTTCCTTTGTTCTTGCGACATGCTGGAATAAAGAGCTTCAAATGCCGGGATAAATTTTTTAAGACCGGTCGCATGCGCGTCGGCAATTTCACTGTAACTCTTGAGGTCTTCCAGAGCGTTCATTGTCTGGGCATTTTTTAGCCGCTTATCATTAAGTTCTTGCATTCTTTTTGTATTCTCCAGCATTACCTCGGTAAATATATTCCATTGTTTCTCCTGAGCCGGTGTAATCTTGAGCTTTTCATGAAGTATTGAAAAATGTGCGTCCAACCGCTCGGCGAAAGAAGGTTTAAGCATATGTATCGCGGCAGTATCACTCGAGTCGGCATAGGAGGGACTTGATCCTGCAAGACAAACAGTAATTAAAAGCAATGCTGCCGCAATGATTATTAGTGGCTTATAATAAAATTGGCCGATATTCAATTTCATAATTTCCTCCATGTTGTTTTAATACATATTACGGAATTATATGGAGAAAAATAATCAGTCATACCCTGATTTATGGCTGCCGATAACACTAAAATGAATAAGTAAAAACTGTCTTGAGCCAATCCTTTCGCTTAAGGATTTACAAAGATGGGAAAAACCCTTCCCTGATGGTCGAGCGTTACATTTTTCGCTATTAAACAAAATGGATAATTGTTACCGCATGGAAATAATTACAATATATTTCCCAAAAACTGGTCATCATCCCGGAGAGCAGTCGGCACACCGGGGTGATTGTTAGGGCTTGCTGGAATTATAAGAAGGGAAATTCGGGTGGCATGCAAAATATTCTTCACCTGAGGAATGTGAGACCTTAGCATGCTCCGGGTGATTTCATTCTTTTCTTGACGGAAGACAAGCGCCTTCTTTAGCATCTTCAACCAGGAACTCCTTAGCATTTTTAGGACAAATCTTAATGAATTTATAGGGAATTGCTATGGGTTCTCTGCCTGTGGCCATTGTCCGGTATGTTAGTACCCATACAAAGCCCGTTGCTGTGTCTATAAGAAAAGACTTATCATCGGTGCCGGCAATAACTTCATATCTACGAATATTATTATCCGCAGCAAAAGATACATTGCCAAGAAAAATCATAACAAAGACAAAGAAGATTGCCACGATCCATTTGTTATTCTTTATCCTCCTCCCTGACCCCACATTACACCGTAAAGACTTAAATAGCATATGCCACCTCCGCACAATTATTTTCCTCTCGCCAATTTATTAACATTTTATAAGAGATTGTTTCAATAAGGGATAAGTTAATTTATCAGTTCCAAAAATATTATTAAGACTTCATGTTGTGGATTATTGAAAATCAACTTGTCCGATCAATAAAAGAATGCCGCGATGGATTTCCCCCCGAAAATATTCCTGCGTCCGAAATTAAAGACAATAGATGATAGTTTTATGCTCCGATTATCTTGTGATTAAACCATCATTGTAATTATAGCCGGCATCAAATATTTTACACATGTGTCTTTTCTTAATTTTCACTGAGAGTTTACAAAGGAGGATATCATTTTATGAAGCACAATATCCGTACAATCATAACAATAATTGGTACTGTCGTATTTCTTTTAGCCATCTTCTCCTATCCGCAGAAATTATATGCCAACCCGCCACAGGCAGTAGTAATTTCCTATGATGCGAGTTCTCAGAATTTGACTGTGACGATCACTCACAAATCAGCAGCCACAGGTTCCCATTACATAAAATATGTGGAAATTAAAAAAAATGGCACTGTTGTGAGCAAAAATACTTATAGTAACCAGCTTGACCGGCAAACGTTTATTTATACATATAAATTACCGGCCTCAGACGGGGATAATCTGGAAGTAACAGCGAGCTGCAGTTTTTGGGGACATAAAACGGCAACTCTTGTTCTGGGGCAAACAAAGTAATGACAGCTCGATGAGCCGGAATTATGAGGATGTTTCTCCTGCAATCAACCACCTCGCAGCAAGCTGTCGAGGTATGAAATGAAAGTCATTATATCGCTAGCTCCTTGCGGAGAATTAATGCTCGTCCCGCAGCAGCGGGATTAAAATAATACAAATTCGAAAGTTAGATAGATATTTATAAGCTCCAGTCGACACTAAATTTTTACTTGGTAGTGTCAAAAGTTTTATGAAAACT
>JANYAY010000117.1 GCA_025361065.1 Deltaproteobacteria bacterium | reverse complement strand
TGTTAGGAGCAAATAGAAAAGTCCTATTTTGTAGCACATGATATGTCCGCTTTTACTATGCTTAAGTAAAGGGGCTGAAGGCGTAGCCGGAAGCCCCTTTACTTCGATTTTGGCGAGCGGCGGACTTACGCTACCTTTTCTTTTTTCTTTGTTTTCAGATTTCCATTTTCATCATAATCAGCCAATTTCCTTGGACCATGGAAAATGGACAGAGAACCATCTGTGTAGCGATGAACCTTAACTTTAACTCTGACGTAGTGGCAACGGTATTTGTCCGGCGGAATCTGTAAGATTATCCCTTCAAAACTGACACAATTATCGGGACTGACCGTTCGTTCTTGATGCTCACAAAGCGTGTCCTCGATATGAGTTCCCACCCATGGAACAAAAGCCGAACCTTCCTCCAATGGTTTTTTGGTGAACTCTTTGTTGAATGCCGGGTGATACACTTTTTTCAAGTAGCGGTTGGCTGCATCCATGGTGCTGATGTTATGTGCGGCAAGTTCATGGGGCAGTCTGCCTTGATGCGTACGGAACATTCTTTCGCTCCGCCCTCTTGCTTCCGGAGAATAGGCGGGAATCATTTCAATGCCTAACTGTTGCATGGCCCGACCGAACTGGGTGAGTTGGGTTTTGCTAACCTTGCCACCTTCCTTCGGCGTAAACCAGTAGTGACTGCCTCTGTCCGTATAAATTGAACTGAATAGCCCCTTTTGCAGAATAACTTCCTGTACGCCCTGAAAGCTGCTGTCCGTTCCCTCTTCATGAACAAAAAACATGCTGTATTGTTCGCTTGTTGCGTCATCCATCGTTACGATCAGATCCCACTGCTTGCCTGGAACCCATTCATGTTTGCTTCCGTCTTGATGTATCATCATCCCTGACAAGGGACGGCGATCTCTTTTTTTACGGTGAGAACCTCTCTTTTTTGACTTCAAAACCAATCCCTGGTCCTGAAGCGTATTCTTGACCCAGGTGTAACTCCGCTTTCCGCCCTCTTTTGCATACCAGGAGTAAAAATGCTTTACATTCCAGCCTCTATAACTGCCTTTGTATCGTACGCCTAACGCCATGACCTCATCTACCGGGGCACGGCGATGTGAGGCTTGTGTAAGTCGTTTATCATCCAGCCCCGAAAGCCCGTCTTCTTCATAGCTATTAATCTGTCGCCGAAATGTCCGGCTACATACTCCCAATATCTCCGCCGCTTCTTCCTGGCTTAATCTCCCTTTCTGCCATCCCCCATATGCCTCTTCAAATCGCATCCTCCGGATCTCCTGTAGTATCTCTGTCCGCTTCATCCGTTACCTCCTATTGGGTAACTTATTAACCGGACAGTTTATGTGCTACAGACCGGGCATACTATTTGCTTCCTACATAGGATTTTAATATTCTTGACTCACCGGACCGAAAAGCTTAAAGTTAAACACACAGAAACCATGAATTAATCAACCACCTCGCGAGCTCGCTGTCGATGTATGAAATGAACGTCATTATATCGCGAGCGCGCTCACGAGAATTAACGCTCGTCCCGCGTGTGCGGGATTAAATAATCAAGGTCTTTAACATTCCATCATCCTGCCAATCAGAAAATTATAAAAGGATGAATAATTCGCGACTAGGAGACGTAAGCTGATGAAAAAACTAAAGATTGCTCTCATCGTAGTCATTATTCTTATTGCCATGGGCTTAACATGGGCAACTCTAAGCTACAATTTCTACTCGCCCAAAGATGTAAATACCAAACCCGATGATGCATCCCTTAAATATTTCCAAGAGAGCTATAACGAGTCGAGGGAAGCCTTCCGAACCTCTGCGGTTTTGCTTTCTAAAAAATTTAAAAATACCTATCAGGGTTCTTTCCAGGTACCGGCAAAAAATGACAAGGACCTTACGGTGGACATCTTTTACATACCGGCGCAGAAAAGCAAAAAGGGCCTGATCATCTTTTCATCCGGTATTCACGGAGTAGAGGGTTACACCGGCAGCGCGGTTTCGCACATGATATTGGAAGAGTTTATGACGGAGGAAAATCTCGCCACAACAGGATTTCTTTTTATTCACGGCATGAATCCATACGGTTTTAAAAACAACAGGCGCGTAACGGAAAACAACGTTGATCTGAACCGCAACAGCTCAGCGGACGACGTCCTTTATAAAACCATAAACACAGGGTACCCCGCTGTGATTGATCTGATAAATCCTCAGGGTAAGGTCAACACATACTCGGCAGATAATATCTTCTTCGAGCTTCGGGCCATCGGTAAAATAGTAAGAGCATCCATGCCTGTTCTCCGACAGGCTATTCTCCAGGGCCAATACCAATTTCCGGCAGGTGTATATTACGGCGGAGCCGCTGCTGAACCACAGATTAAAAATATCGCCCCTTTTATTAAACAATACTCCACCGGGTACCCCTTTGTTATGAATATCGACCTGCATACAGGTTATGGCGAAAGGGGAACTCTGCACCTGTTTCCCAACCCGGCGGATAATAAAATCAAGGCCCTGACGGAGAGAATATTTAAAGGCTACAATATAGACTGGGGCGACGGCAAGGATTTTTACACTACAACCGGAGATTTCCCGGGCTATCTAGAAAAACTCATTACCGGAAGCACTTATATCCCGATGACATTCGAATACGGCACCCTCAACAGTCAGACCACCATAGGCTCGATAAAATCGCTGCAGACAACAATACTGGAAAATCAGGGTTTCAACTTCGGTTATAAGTCAGACAAAGATAAAATTGCCGTGGAAAAAAATTTCCGGGAGATGTATTTCCCGTCATCTCCGGCCTGGAGAACAAAAGTAATTTCTGACTCAAGGGTGATTACAAAGATTTTTTTGAAGCAATTCAACGGCCTTTAAACAGCCGGGATACTCCCGCATCTGCGGCAGGTATAAAAATCATTCCATAGCGGCACACCGTATCTCTGGAACAGAGTGCTGGAGATCGTATACGTTGCACCTTCAAGGCAATGTTTTCGTGCCTTATATGGCGTGTCGATTACTGTTGGAACCTGCATGCGACGCAGGCGATACAGTTGTTTAGATCACCGCAATTTCGGAGATGTACATTTACTCCAATGACTCTACCCGGCAGGGAACATAACGGTGCATGGGTGTCCCCAGCCAGTCGCGATTCGTGTTCTTCGTTAGACGATTCACGTTGACGCCATGGACTTTACCATTATAGGCCATACCAAAACCATGGGGGATGACCACATGCCCTTTTTGTGCCATGTCCGTCACTTCCACTTCGATCTCCACGGAACCGGCCTCTGTCGTCACCCGGACCATCTGACCGTCTTTCACCTTCAATCTTTCGGCATCGGCTGCATGCATCATGAGAGTACAGTCCCGTTTCCCGTCGTTCCAGGCAGGATTGCGCATCAGGGTATTGGCGTTCATGCTGAAGTGCCGACCGGCCATGAGGACAAGGGGGAATGCCGGGTCCGGCATTAGTGCTGCCTCCTCCTGCTCTGCATCAAGGCTTTCCAACTCTGATCTGAGTTCCGGGATCACGAGATTGATCTTCCCGTCTTCCGTCCGGATATTGGCAAGATTATCGTCCGGATCGACCTTACCGACCCAAAGCCCCTCGGAATGGCTGACGATCTTCTGAAATATTTCCTCTCCCATGCCCATGCCCGGTGTGAAGCCCGCGCGGACGGCGTTCTTGCGAAAGGCTTTAGGGGCAGTCTGCATCATGCCCCACAGGGCTGCCAGATGGACGGACCCCTTGGCTCTGCCCAGAGTTTTTCCCAGTATAAACGGCATGGCCCCGAGGGCCGCCGGTTCTTTGGCGGCGTAATCCAAGAGAGCGAGGCCAAAGGCGTCGTTACCTTCTTCGGCCGCCTTGTAAAGGCTGTCGGGTATGGGTGGAATCAGGCCCAACCGATCCGCCAGGCGCAGGTGAATCTCACCCAGTTCCAGAGGCTCCCCATCCGGCTCGATGATGGGCCGGCGCATCTGGAAGAAGATCCCGGGAAAGGTCATGGGGAAAAAGGTACCGTCCCAGGATTCGTACGCCGACCGGGACGGCAGGACGTAATGAGACAAAACCGCCGTCTCTGTCATGGCCAGTTCTGCCGTTACGAGGAGGTCCAGACGTTGGAATGCCTCTTCGTAGGCCGTCGTATCCGCGTAGGAACGCAGAGGATTTGCCCCGGAGACTATTACTGCCCGCAGGCGCTCGGGGTGATCGGAGAGGATCTCCTCGGGCATGGCATTGGGCGGAAAGCAGCCGACAATGGCGGGAATTTTCGTCGCCACAGTCCGCCATGTTTTTGGATCCCTCTCGTCGGAATGGTTTCCCAGGGGCATCATCTGACCGTGAAAGACATTGCCACCGCGCACACCGATACGTCCGCAGATAGATAGAAGCATCACGGCCAGGTATGACGATACGGCGCTGTGTCGGTTCATCATAATTCCTAAATCGTAACGCAGGCAGGACCTTCGCGTGGCAAACTGGCGGCAGATTTCGCGGACCTGCTCGTAGTCAAGGTTGCAGGTGCGGACAGCCTGACGGACGTCGAACCCCGCAAACAGGGGGCGGATCTCCTTCACGCCGGATGTGTGCTTTTCAATATAGTCACTATTTTCCCAACCCTCCTGGAGGATGATGGCGATCATGGCCCGCATGAGCAGGGCATCCGTCCCCGGACGAATGGGCAGATGGATGTTGGCGATTCTGGCCGTCTCGGATCGGCGCGGGTCGATGACAACAAGCATTTTATCCGGATCCCTGGCGATCCGCTGGAGGTGTTTCGGGGCCTGGGGAATCTGGTGGCTCTGCATACCGTTCCAGCCGAACACCAGGAGGAAATCCGTCTCCTCCGCATCGACCTCGGCATGGATATTCTGGCGACCGTGCATCCGGCCGTTAACCCAGAACAGGCCGGAGAACTCCTGGGTCAGGGCGCTGTAATGGTAGCGCGATCCCAGACCTCTGAGCAGGCGGACACCAAAGGCCGCCTCGAAGTGGCACCCCTGGCCGCCTCCCCCCATATAGGCAAATGAACGCGGGCCATACTGATCGACAATACCCTTGAGTTTCGCCCCGATCTCTTCGATGGCCTGCTCCCAGGAGATCCGCTCAAATGCATCTCCAACACGCTTCAGGGGGTACTCTAAGCGGTCGGTGTTGTGCTGGTGATTGGCAATATTCATCCCCTTCCGGCAGACGTACCCTTCGCTGCGGACATTACTCTTATCTCCCCGCACCTTCACGATGCGGTTGTTCTCCACCTCGACCTCCAGGCCGCAGTTTTGGGCGCAGAGGACACAGCCGGTCTTATGAATAGTTCCCATTGCTTTTTCCTTTTAGAGAATCAGATCTTTAATCCGACGATCAGTCCTTCTTCGAGGGCCTCCCGGATCATCCGGGGCCGGACGCAGTCGCCGACGGCGTAAACTTCCCGGGCCTTCCCTTGAAATTCCTCCACAGTCTTCGGGTCAACCCGGAGGCCCGCAGCGAGGATCACCGCATCGGCCTCGATAAACTCAGGGGTTCCCTGGCGGTTTACCTTCACACCCGTCCCGGTGACTTCCTCCACGACTGTCTGCTTTTCGAGGCGGATGCCCAGCATCTTCAACATTCCCAGAAAAAAAGGCCGGTAGCTCGACGAGACTGTCGGCGCCAGGCGGTCCATCATCTCCAGGACGGTGACACTCGTAATGCCCTGGCCTTTTGTCACCAGGAACTCCGCTGTTTCGCAGCCGACGAGGCCGCCGCCGATGATGATGATACGACCCTGGACTTTCTTTTTCTCCGTTAGGACATCCTCCGCGGATACGACGTTGGTTCCGCCTATTCCCGGAATATCCGGAACAATTGGGGTGGCGCCCACAGCCACGACCAGTACGTCAGGATGTTCTAGCTCCACAATCCTCGCATCCAGTGCGCTTCCCAGGCGGAACTCTGCGCCTGCCTTCCGGGCGCGGGCAGCCAGGCTGCGGGACAGGTTCGCGATATCCCCTTTGTGCGGCGGCAGGCAGCCGATCCGGAGCCAGCCTCCCGGTTCGTTTTCCTTCTCGAAGAGCGTAACCTTGTGCCCTCGTTCCGCCGCAATCATAGCCGCCTCCATGCCCGCCGGCCCGGCCCCGGCAATAAAGACCTTTTTGGATTTCGCGGCAGGAGACGCAACATATTTGACCTCTTTACCGGCGAAGGGGTTGACAGTGCAGGAGGCCGAAGCGCCGCAGTGGGGATCCTTATAGACGACCATGATGTCGGAAAGGCAGTTCCCGCAGGCCAGACAGGTCACGATCTCTTCGATACGTCCATCCTTGGCCTTATTCGGGAGGTAGGGGTCGGCGATCAGGGCCCGGCCCATGCCGATGAAATCCGCCTGACCGTTGGCGAGAATTCGCTCGGCTGTGAAGGGGTCGTTGATCCGGTTCGCGGCGATAACGGGAATGCTCACGGCACCCCGGATTTTTTCGGACAGAATTGCGAAAGCTCCCTTCGGCACAAAAGGCGCCACCGTGGGAATACTGGACTCATGCCACCCCGTGTAGGTATTAATGAAATTCACGCCCGCTTGCTCCAGAGCCCGGGCAATAATCTTTGCATCATCGATGGTGTACCCCCCCGGCATCTGCTCTTCCACGTTCAGGCGGACGCCCAGCGGGATATCCTCCCCCGCTTCCTTCCGGATGCTCGCGATAACCTCGAGGATGATCCGCATCCTGTTCTCCGGACTTCCCCCGTACTCGTCTTCGCGCTGATTGCTGATAGGTGACAGGAAGCGGTTCAGGATATACCCTGCACCCACAATGAACTCCAAGGCATCGAAGCCTCCTTCACGGGCCCGGCGGGCCGCCTTCCCGTAGCCTTCAACAAGCCCGTGGATCTCTTCCACCGTAAGCGCACGCGGTGTTCCCCGCATCAATTTATTCGGAAATGGTGAAGGCCCCACCAGTTCGGGTGGATTGTCACCAAAAACCATGGAATAAGCGGTGATAAGCTGGCAGGCAGCCTTGGCCCCGTGAGACTGGATCGCCGCTGTGAGCCGGCGAATCCCCGGCAGGTACCGGTCGTCAGACACGCCCGGCGCCATATGCGACCCCGCATTCAGGGGGCTGAAAGGGATAATGATGAGACCGGCTCCACCCTTTGCCCGCTCGGCAAAATAGGTAATGAAGCGCTCCCCGACAGTGCCGTCGGCCTCCGAATAGCCCATAGTCATGGGCAGCATAACGATACGGTTCCGGACCTCTATGTTGCCGATGCGTCCGGGGGTGAACAAGTGCTGAAACATTTCTTTCTCCTTTCCCTGTAATCCATTGCTTCGGAATTTATTAGGCTCAAGCAACCTTTATGCGCACTGGGTGTGTTACCAAATCTTTAGACTTATCGCCAGAGGATTTGTACCACATGTTTAGTTAGAGTTCAGCTTTTTTGAGGATTTCCCCAAAACCGGTCAGCCCGGGTGGAGATTTGTTCCCGGGACAGTGGAACTGAAAATTATTAATACCGGTTGCAAGAAAGAACAAACGCTCACCGGTTGAAAAAGCAACCGCTGCAGCATAGCACGTGTGCGCGCCTGCCACCGCATCCCGGAGCTTTACCGTTTTATCACCGCCAGACATGATCCATTTTCCATCAGCGGAAAAGGCCGTCGGCTGCACGCCGGAATGGCCCAACTGGACAAAGATTCCCGGCTTGTCCGAAGCCCAGGCTGAGCTCATCAATAAAACCAGCGCACTCATAGCAGTCGCGACATTCAGTGCCCGTACTTTTGCGTGTCCATAAACATCATTTCACCCTGCCGATCGGAAAATCATTGACACCCGTTTCAATCATCGGATTTTGTTGACGCTTGAAGACGTCCTCGGACAGCGTCATCACCCTCTCCTCTGTATGGAGAGCAAGCCCCTTAACGGTGATGAATCCGTCTTTTTTGAAGTCCGCCGCACCCTGCAAACCTTCGAGGAGCACGTAGGTAAACAGACCGTGTCCTTTATATCCTTCCAGAGCCTGTTGAGTATCGGAAGAAGCGGAAAAGACCGAGGAGCCTACCGCCCGCTGCAGGAGTTTGACCGCTGTAGCGTCGGTGAGACCTCTCGTCTGCTGCAGGAGGGCGATCTGAATCTCCTTGCCTCCCTTGCCGGCATTGCAGGTGTCGAGAATCACGAGTTTTTTCTGCGCCGGAATGCTGCCGATCAGACTGACCAGGTCTTTATGACTCAGGGCGTCTTTGCCTATATGAAGGGACGAAAGGAGCCGGACATTACTCGTCAGTAGAAAATACTGTTCTTCCCCGTTGACCACGTCAACAATGCCGTGGGAAGCATTGTAGAAAATAAACAGGTCGTTGGGTCCGACCTTCTGCCGCAGCCCCTCAAAGGCTTTCGTAACGGCCTCTTTCGTGGTCGCCTCCGGCGCGGTCAGCGTCAGGATGTCCACCTTCTCAAACAACGGGGCGGCAACTTTCTGCAGCGTCCCGGCAAAAGCAACAGCATCGGGAACTGCATAGGTTAGGGAAATGGATTGGTTCCTGTAGGTATTGATGCCGATCACCAGCGCATAGAGATTGGGCTTACGCATCATGGCGCGGGAGACAACGCTGATTCGGGCAGGATTCGACTCCATGGAGTGCTCATGATTGAAAGCGACGACACGAATTTCATTCTGCCCTTGAACAAGCGCGACGGTAAACGACAGGATTTTTTCATTGGCCGCCCCCTTGCCCAATACGATAACACCCCGAGTGTCATTGGCGACCTGCGCCCCGTTGAGATAGACATTCACACGGCCGATCCCGCCGCCGCTGTCCGTGACCTTGAGTGTAACGGAAATGCTGTCCTGATCCACCGAGCTGTTGGTGACGGGCGACAGGATCTGAACATTAGGTGCGGGTTTTTGAGCGGCAATATCCGTAATCAACTCGCTCCGGGGAAGTGCCTTGCCGGCGAGGGCGAGCTCGACCAGTTCCGGCCGGTAAAACTTTGCATAAAACTGATCGATGCCATAGACGTCGTTTCCGACCCGGACATTGAGATGCTTTGCTCCGCCAGGCGAGGCATTGAAATAGCCTTCCGGCGTAATTCCAATCCATTCGCCGTCGGCAAAACTGACCAATTGAACCATCTCCCGGCCGGTTTTCAAAGACCATATCCGGACGGTCCCGTCATCGCCTGCCGACATGATGGACTTTCCATCCGGCAGAAATGCCACAGACTCGATCATACCATGATGACCGGAAAAAGTTTTCAACATGCTTCCCGTGTCCGCATCCCACAAGATCAGCTCATCCCCGCCTGAAAGCAGCAGGCGGCCGTCCGGTGAAAACCTGGCGTCATAAACGGACTTTTTGTATCTGCTGAAGTTAAGCAGTTCCCGGCCCGTGGAGACATCCCACAGCTTGATGGTATTTTCGTAATCCAAACCGATGCCCGAATAGCGCTGCGCTCCGGATACCAGACGCCGGCCGCCGTAAGCAAAATCAACGACATAAACGAAAGAACCGTGCCGCATGGTTCTGATCTCTGCGCCTGTTTGTGCATTCCATACCTTCACTTCCATGGACGCCCCGGAGGCGAGATAGTTATTGTTCGATGATATCGCAACGGCTTTTGCGCCCCTTTGCAGCGGCACAGAGCGGATTTCCCGCAGCGTCTGCATGTCATAGAGCGCAACCTTCTTGTCCCCGCCGGCAGCGGCATACCGGCCATCCGGAGAAAACGCAAGCGCTCTGGCGACCAGGGA
The DNA here is from genome assembly GCA_025361065.1 of Deltaproteobacteria bacterium. Classification (GTDB taxonomy): domain Bacteria; phylum Desulfobacterota; class Syntrophia; order Syntrophales; family Smithellaceae; genus MVRV01. The sequence goes on along the minus strand of JANYAY010000117.1, from coordinate 42,670 downwards.
TATGTCGGCCTGCTCAAACCTGGCCAGGGGCTGGGCGCTGTCTGTTGCCCACACCGTTATGTTTTCATCACCGGCCGAAAGAAATATGTTTTTCCGGGGTGAAAAGGCAACGGAGAATTCATTTCGATAAGGATGGGCCTTCCGCAACTGGCTTGCCGTCTGCATATTCCACAAGGACATTGCGCCATCCCCGTGTCCGGCTGCCAGATGCCGGCCATCCGCTGAAAGAGCCGCGGACGATACTTTTTGCTTGTAGCCTTCCAGATGATGCAGGCAGACGCCCCCTTCCAGAAGGCCGGCTTCACCTGCGATTATCTCTTTTCCCCGGTTGTCTCTGGTCGGAACGGCCGCAGGAGTCATGACAACGGAACGCTCCTGCTGATGACGCATAACCGCGATGCGCAGTTCCTGGTTCGGGCTGCCTTTGACTTTGTCTGTAAATTCCTGCCATGAATGGATTTTCTTGCCATCGACGGAAAGGATAGTGTCGCCCTCGGTAAGAGCGGCTTTTTGCGCCGCGGAGTTTTGCCTGACACCGCCCACCACCGGGTCATCCCGAAAGACATCCCATAATTTTATAGACCCGTCTTTGTAACCGGCCAGGGCGCGCTTTCCTTCAGGCGAAAAGGCAACAGCGGTCACGCCGTAGCGGGCGCCGTAGATATAACGCCGGTAATGATAGATCGAACGGACTTCCCTGCCCGTTGCCGTCTCCCATATTTTCAGCATGTAACCTTCATCGCCCGACAGGACATAACGGCCGTCTTGTGAAAAAGCGACGCTATTGAATTTACCCGCTGTTCCGGAAAACGTGCGAATCTCTTTTCCTGATGGAATGTCCCACAAAATCATCTGATTAAATTTACCGACGAGCGCAAAGCGCCCGTCTTTGGAAAAAGCGATGGACACATCTGAAGATGACGCCGTGTTGCTTCCGAAGGTACGGACGATTTTATCCGTCTTCGTGTCCACCACCGTAAAGCCCGACTTCCGGGCCACGAGGATATACTTTCCCTTTTCAAGGAAAGTGACCGCCTGAATTTCTCCTTTTCCGTAAGCAGCCTCTAATTTTCTGGAGGCGCCCGTTTGTATATTCCAGATAGTGATGGTCCCCAGGGTGTTGCCAAACAATAAATCTCCTTCAGGACTGAAAGCAATATGCTGAACGACCAGCACATCGCTGATCCGTTTGACTTCCCTTCCGCCCGGGACATCCCAAAGCCGGATGGTCATGTCATGGCTTGCCGAGACAATGTAACGTCCGTCAGGAGAAAAGGTCACGAAGGTGATATAACTGGTATGTCCCTGGAGGGTTCTCATTTCGCGGCCTGTTTCCACGCTCCAGAGCTTCACATTATTGTCCATTCCGCCCGATGCGGCGTATTTTCCGTCCGGGGAAAAAGCGGTGGAATGGACGGTTGCCGAATGCCCCAGCTGCACAAAAAATTCCGGCTGACCGGCACAAAATGCTTCGGTTGAAAAAAATGAAATTATCAAAAAACAATAAGCAATAATTAACTTCCTGGTCATAAATATCCTTTCATCTTCCTGGAACAAGCTGTCTTAAAGCCCGAATTCTTCTGAGCGCTTCGAGCGCTGAGCCGTGAATTAAAAACCATCAACTACCTGACCTGCCCGATGGGAAACGCCTGCCCGCTGATGGAAATCGTCGGATACTGTGCGCGCTTGAACACCCTCTCCGCCAGTATCGGCACCTCATTATCCACATAATCGGCAAGCTCCGTGGTCCTCACATATCCGGTCTTCCCTTTATCCGCCTTGCCTTTCAGCCCTTCGGTCAATACATACGTAAACAGACCGTGTCCTTTGTATCCTTCGAGCGCTTCCTGCATGGAGGTGGATGCCGATAGAATCGTCGAACCCACAGCGCGGCTTAAAATCTTGAGTGCCGTATCCTCGCTCATGCCGCGGGTCATCATCGCCACCTGGATGGCTTCTCCTAAAGCGCCTGCGTTGCAGGTATCGATGATAATCAGTTTCTTCGTCGCCGGAATATTGGCAATAGCCTCTTTCAGCTTGTGCTGGGAGATGGCATCCGCCTTGAGTTTCTCCGTCCGGAGCGATCCCACATTGGATGTAATCAGAAAATATTCTCCTTCATCCACCGTTCCGTGGCTCGCGATGTAAAAAACAAACAGGTCATCCGGGCGCAAAGACTGAAAAGCTCTGATCTCCCGGAGGATCGCCTCGCTTGTGGTCTGCTCCGGCCGGATCAGTTTTTTGATAGTCACCCGGTCAAAGAGGCCTTCCGACACGCTCTGCAGCGTGGCGGCAAACAGATCCGCATCCGCGGTGGAATATTGCAGCTTGAGTTTCGGATTCTTAAATTGGTTAATGCCGATCACCAGCGCCGAAAGCGACGGCTTTCCCGCCCTGGCATAGCTTGCCGTCACCTCGAGCGTCGCTTCATTGCTCTGCATGCTGTTGTCGCCGTTGAAGGCCACAGCTTTGATCGTATTTTTCCCGTTCACCAGTTTCAGATCATAACTCTTCAAAACCGCTTTGCCCGTTTTTTCCCGGATCTGCACGGCGCGGCTGTCCATCACCACGGCGGTGCCGTTGAGATAAAGGCGAATGTCGCCGATGCCGCCGCCCTGATCGGTGAGCTGAAGCCGCACGGTGACTTCATCCGTGCTGACGGAAGCTGGCGTCTCGACAATTTTCACGGCCGGCGGCTCTTTTACGTCGGCCAGTTTCCGGAAGTCTTTGAGAGATCCGCCGGACAGCGCCACCTTGACCAGATCGGGACGGAAGAAAGTCTCCCGGTAATTTTCAATACCGTAAACCTGTTCACCCACACGAACATTGAGGTAACGCTCTCCTCCGGCCGATGTATTGTAGTAGCCTTCCGGCGTGATCACGATCCATTCCCCATCCGTGAAGCTGATAAACTGCGCGAGTTCCTTGCCAGCCCCGAAGTCATACTGTGCCGCAGAAACACGGTGATTGACCATCACTCTGCGGGCATCGGAAGAAAGCTCCACACTCGAAATATTCCGATTGGCAGCGATCGCGGCGCTTTTTTTGCCCGATGTCAGATTCCACAAGGTGAGCTCGTTTACATCCCGATCCGCCGCAACCATCATTTTCTGATTCCGGGAAACGGCAAACGTAGCGCCGGAGATATACTCTTTATACCTGCGGATGAGTTTGCCTGTATCCGGATCGACCACGCTGAAAACTCCGTCAACGTCGGCGGCATAAATCGTTTTCCCATCGGCGGAGAAAAGAGAGAAGGTTCCATCCGTGATGCTTTCCATCTTCCGGACACGGCGGCCCGTAGCCGTATCCCAGAGCATGTTTTTGGAAAGCAGGTAGGCGCCGTCCGGCGAGAAAGTCACCCAGTAGCCCGGGCCGTTGGGGGTTTGAAAATCGAGCACTTTACGGCCTGTGGCGGCGTCGAGGAGTACGGGACCACAGGCAATATGACGGCTGTCGGGGGAAAAGGCCAGAACGCCGTTTCCATAATTCACATAATCACCGGCTTCGACCTCTTCGTAGTTGGCAGGCACATAGTCCGTTTTGAATTCGGAGATCTTTTGGCCGTCTCGCAAATTCCAGATTTTAAGCATGCCGAAACGGGCCATCGTTGCTGCATATTGATTGTCCGGCGAAAAGGCGACGGCGATGATCCTATTTCGTTCTTCGGCTTTGATGGTTTTCAAAAGTTTACCGGTGCCGACATCCCAAAACTGCATCATCCCCGATTCATCGCCTGTAACGGCGTAGCCGCCTCTGGCGGAAAGGGCCATGGCGCTGATCTTCGCTGCGGCGAGGCCTGCAAACGGCGCACCTGTGCGGCCTGTCGCCGTGTCGAAGGCCTGCAGTGTCTGGGCTGACGGTGCGATGATTTTTTTCCCGTCATAAGTGAGCAGACCGAAGCGGACGGGAAACCGCCGAATCTCCTTGCCGCTTGTGACATCCCACAGGCGAATGTCCCGGTCATAGCGGTTCTTGGTCAGAACAACGTTCGGCTCGGTGGATATGGAGACGGAAACAATCGCGCCCTTTTGCCCGAAGCGGCCCAGCGCCTTGCCGGTGCTTATATCCACCAGCTCGTTTTCGTTGAGCTGGTCCCGATGATTGATCTTCTTTTTTGGTTGGGCATCAGGGGCAAAAAGTTTCTGCTCCTGGCCTGTCTGTTCCCGGTACTCCCGTGATAAAAAATATTTCCCGTCGACCGAGTAGCCGCCGAAAGCGGCATCCACATAGCGCTTCACTTCGCGGCCGTCCAAAGCCAAAACTTTGACCGTATGGCCTGATTTCTTCTGATCGTGGGCGATCAGCATATGCCGGCTGTCTGCCGAAAATCCGATGGACCAGAGATATACGCCTGATAAATTCAGGACGGTCATTTCCGCACCGCTGGCGAGGTTCCACAACCGGATATCGTTGCCTTGCGCAGAACTCAGAATATACTGACCGTCCGGAGAGACGACAGCCCTGTATACCTGCCCGGTATGCCCCCGAAAGGTTCTCTTCAGTTGTCCGTCGTTTCTATCCCACAATTTCATCGTCTTGTCGTAGCTGGCGGAAAGGACGTATTTGCCGTCGGGCGTGAACTGCGCAGCCGTAATGGTTTCCCGATGGGCATCGATATTTCTCAGCATCCTTCCTGCGGCCGCATCCCAGAGCCTGAGCTGCCCTTTCGCAGAACCGGTCAGCAGATATTTCCCGTCCGGGGAATACGCGAACGCATTGGTATCGGCGGCATGACTTTTCAGTGCTTTGATCTCCTGGCCGTTTTGGATATCCCAATACCTGATTGCCCCGTTATCGTCGCCAGACAGGGCGTACCGGCCGTCCCGTGAGAACCGGACAAAGGTGACCTCGCAATCATGAGCAAAAGTCCGGATTTCTTTTTCATCGTCAACGCTCCACAGTTTCATCATGTTGTCGCGGCTGCCGGAAAGAATATATTTACCGTCGGGAGAAAAGGCGAGGGCTTCAATCGCTTTTAGGTGGCCGGTGAACACGGCTGCGGCCCGCCCCTTTTTTAAATCCCAAAGTCTCACGGTTTTATCGCGGCTGCCGGAAAGCGCATGGCGATTGTCGGAGGACAAGGTAACAACGTCGATTCTGTCTGTGTGCCCGGACAGCGTGGCCAGAATCCGGCCGGTGGCGATTTCCCAAAGCATCAGTGCTCTGTCTTTGCTTTGCATGATCGACTCCGACGAGCTTTCCCGCACGGAGGAAAACATCAGCCTGCCGTCGGTGGAAATGGCATTGCGAGATCCGAAAGCAAATCCCAGACGGCTGGCAATAGGGCCGGATTTGGGCCGCTCGACGACGCTTGCGACAACGCCCCTGGACATATCGGCGATATACAGCCTGAGGCCGACGATCGCCCGCAGCACGGCACCGTCGTAAGAAAGGGAATGACCGCTTGTGGCTCCGCTCATTTCACTCATAGCAAACTCCCGCATCTTCCCGCCGGTCCGGATATCCCAGACACTGACATTCCCCTTCCAGTTAAAGGAGAAAAATGATCTGCCGCCGGGCAGAAAGGCGGCAAATTCAACATTATCGTTGTCCTTGAAGGTTCTTATCAATCTCCCACTTTCGGCTTCCCATAGTTTGATGCTGTCGTCATCACTTCCGGAAAGAATCCACTTGCCGTCCGGCGATAAATCTATCGTGTTGATTGATGACGTGTGCCCAATCTGGACGAAGGTTTCCGGCTTTTCTCGTCCTTCCATTGAAACCAGATTGTCGGCGGCAAATCCGGAAACAGGCAAAATGGACAATATCGTGATCAAGCCGATCACGACCGCCAATGGACGTAATAAATTAGTGGATGCAAACATATTGGATACTCCTGCCTTTTTTTTTCGAACATTCTCTTCTTTAATTAATCGGCAAATCCTGTTTTGGCGCCGATAAGCACTCGCTCGTCATAATTGACACGGCAGTGGTTCCGGCCCATAACTCTTTTCGGCACGATCGTGATCCTTTCCGAACCCCGAATGATTTTGTTAACCGCTGCGGGGAATTTTAATAAAAACTATTCCATTGGCATTCCCGCTGCCGCCTGCCCGCAGGCACCGGCAGCCATGCGCCGGGCCTGGCTCAGATCGTTGATAACATACCCGACTCCTAACCCGGTCAAAAGCGCAATCCCATAAATGACATGACGGATGGCCGGAATTTTTTATACCAAACCGGTTTTGATCCGGTTTGGGGCCGGAGGATTCTCCGGGCTGTCCTGCGCAAAAGATAATACAAGCCGATCCAACCCGGGATAAACAATAAAGGCGCGCTTTTTTCACTTTTATAAAGCAGCATCGTTCTGCTTGGGGCTTCTTGTGCTGCTAAGTCATGGTGAAGAATGGCCCAATCATTGTTCATCCATAAATCCGTGCGTTCGGGCTGATATTTTTTTAGCATAATTCCTCACCTTTTTTCAGAATAAGTATCCGCGCGGCAATTTCAGGATGACCGGTGTTTAAAACGGATTGCTCTGATCGATTGCTGGGAGCCCGCCGCTTGAAATAAGGGTCATGCCTGCTGTGAAGAACGGTAAACAGAAGGAAAAGAAGGATGATCAAGGCAAAAACCATCATGACGTTGGCTCTGAGTTTCAGTATCGCGGGGAACAGATCGGTCCAATACCTTTGCCCTTGCTGCCCTTCCCGGGGTAAGCTGTAGATCAGGCCAAGAAGAACCAGCGGCCCCAGGACGGGAAGAACTGTCAACGACAAGATCAGGTAGAATCGCCAGGTGTTCCAGGGACGAATACCCCGATGGCGTAATTCCACAAACGCGCCGGCGCCAAGGGCATGGCAGGAAAAAAGATAAACGGCTTTGAAAAAAATATCGGCGCCGGATGCGGACGTCATCCCCAGAATGATGGCTGCTGCATGACAAATCAACCCGGCAGCAAGAGCATTCCTGCCCAGGGTTGTATAAGCGATCTCCCTTATCACAATTACCTTCTCCGGGAAGTTGGACCGGCCTCTTCCAAAACCATCTTTACGTTTTTCACCTTTTCTAGAACCTGCATATGATACTGACCACCCGCTTTAAAGGGCCCGGAGAGGCGTAAAATCATTTCAATGAGCGCATATTCAACAACCAATTGGTTGTCGCGCAAAACAGGTTTACCCATGGAGATCGAATACAGCCAGTCGGCGGAATAGCCCAGAAAAACACACGCCACAACATACTTTTCAAAATCCATATCGGGCGCAGGCTTGTCAAAAGCGCGCCGCCAGAGTTCGGACCATTCCTTTCGCGTGTCCACAACCTTGATAAAGGGCTCTTTCTGATTGGAGACATTTCCCTTCCATTCCATACCGGAATAATCCCGTAATGCGCCCATTTTTTCCAGAAGGCCGAAAATTTCAGGATGGTCGCCTTCGACCGCATAGGTCCAGGCCGATTTTCCCGCTTTATCCTTCAGCGCAAAAGCGCTTCCTTTTTCGACCAATATCTTGACCATCTCCGGATTGCCTTTTTTGACTGCCAGAATCAGCGCCGTCTCACCTTTGTTGTTTGAGTCATTGACATCCGCACCACGATCAATCAGATACTTCATCGCAGCCGTATTTGTTTTATGATAAGATGTGACCGCCTTCATTAAAGCCGTCGTCCCTTCGTCATCCTTAAGGTTAACATCCGCACCTCTTTCAACCAGAAATTTTACCAGGGACGAATCTCCGTCGGCTGCCAGCATCAGCAAAGTCCCCCCCGCGAAGCCTCTCGCATTCACATCCGTATCTTTCGTCAGCAGAAGCTTGACGATCTCCGGATCACCGGCAATCACTGCAGAAGAAAGAGCATCCCGCCTGTCATACTTCCAGCCGCTTTTGATTAATTTTTTAACAATCGGAACATGATGACCTTGGATCGCTTTACTGAGAGCCGTATCCCCGTATTTTGATTTCTTGCTGATATCCGCGCCGGCCTTTAAAAGCATTTCCACCAAAGCGGCATTGCCTTTTTCGCTGGCTATCATGAGCGCGGTCATTTCATTATTATCTGCGGCGTTCACATCCGCCTTGCAGGCGATAAGCAAACCGGCAATATCGTTACTGCCGTCATTTGCGGCCTTGAGCAGCGCGGTTTTTCCTTCGTCATAAGTATCGGTTACGTTTGCTCCATGCGCGAGCAATGCCTCAACTGCTTTCGCCTTTTTATTCACCACGGCATAGATGAGGGCATCCGCACCGCCGATGTTCTTCACATTCACATCTGCTTTCCTTCTCAAAAGCTCCTTCGCCACTCCGAGATGGCCCTTAACGGATGCAAAGATCAGCGCGGTACTGTTGGCGCCGTTTTTGGCGTTCACGTCGGCGCCGGAACGGAGCAATGCCCGGATAATCTCAAGTTTGTTGCCATCGGCTGCATACATTAAAGGCGTACTGCCCGTCGGCGTCCGGAGATTGACATCCGCGCCCTTGGAGATGAGCGCCTTAACTTTATCCGGATCGGCTTGCCCGGCCGATTCATTTGCGCTGCCGGCATGCTTTTCCAGCAATTGCGCAATATATTCCAGGCCGTCTTTTTTCGCCAGCGACAAAGCGGTGTCGCCATCCTTATTTTTCAAATCCAGCCTGGCGCCTTTGCCCAGGAGTGTCTGCACTAATGCCGCATTTCCCTGCATCACTGCATACATCAGAGGTGTCCGGCCCGTTTTCAACCAGGATTCATCCTGGGCATTAACGTCCGCTCCGTTTTCCAGGAGGATATGAATCGTTGTCGTTTTATCGCCGGGAGGGCCGGCAGGCAGTTGCCCCCAGGCACAGGCCAGAAGCAACGGTGTCAACCCTTTTCCTCTGGCGTTGACATCAGCACCCTTGGAAAGCAGGAATTTTACAACGTCAACATGGCCCTGCCCGGCGGCTTCGAGTAGAGGCGTCCGGTCGCCGTTCTCCTTGCCGATATCCACTGTCGCGCCGCGCTCGATCAGCAATCGGACGATTTCCAGATTCCCGTTGCGGGCGGCCCTCACCAGCGGCAGATCACCGGTCACCCCGCGCCGGTTGATTTCCGAATGGCTTGCAAATGCTCCCAGGATGGCTCTGACCGCATCAACATCATTTTTCTTAACTGCTTCCAGAAGAGGATAATCGGGCGGCGGAAGACGGCTCTCCGAAGAACTCCCGGCAGGCCATAATCCCACCAGCAGCAACACAATAACTATCCCGGCAAACCATTTGCTTGTCATGCCTTTTTCTCCAGTTATGTTTAATGGTCCCTCAAAATAGTCAGTTCAATCCCTCTTTATGATATCCGGGTTTCCGGAAATGGCGGGCAGAACAACTGCGGGACGTCACATTTATTATCGGATGTTTCGGTCCGGCCTAAAATACTTTTTCGACAAACATCCTCCGGCAACATCTGCCTGACTCGGGCCGGATGTTAAAGCTCAGTTATTAGCTAACTCTTTTGGTATAAGAAGTAAAGGCAGAAAAGACCACATTAGATGCGGATGAAACATGAACAGCAGGTGGTCATTGAACTATGGGTGCCTGTCTTGGAAGATTATGAAAGAACAAGAGCTAGATTAATGCCCCGGTTATGTCAGAGCTTAAAATTACTTTTTGAAGCTCATCATATATCGCCCAAGGAGCTGCGACAATATTATGCTAAGCGGCAAAATATTTTAGGGCTCATCGCCGGAACCGGTTAAACAAATATAGGGCTTTGAATGAAATAAGAGTATTTCAGTCCGAACTTCTTCCAGGATTTAAATGAAGCATAACAGCAATGGGGACATTGCCTTTTTGATTACAATCATCTCGGAATGGACGGGGGCTTGAATTGGATAAAATCGTATTGCACGTCTCCGGACAAAAAAAAGCAACAAAGAACCCACTATTTCTAGTGGGTTCTTGCACTTATCCGGACTTCCCCGGATGATGTATTGGCTCGCCCGGAAAGAGCAAGATGGGCAATGGATTGAATATATATCATTATCTTAACAAAGAAGAGAATCGCATCTCAATTTCACCTTGTGTTCTCAATGATCAATAAAATGTTATAAGACGCCCTGGGACGCCGGGGTAAAATGGGAGGAGTGAATCTGTGTTTCACCTAATGCCAGAGAGCATTGTTTGTAGAGTAGCTCCTCTTCCCTCTGCTTTGTTCAGTAACTCGTACGGTATCATAAACCTTCCCAGATGGGACTGAGTTTGCACTTGCAAGGTTGATTCGGACGAAGCTTTTTTACCAAGGTAGCTGTTTATAATTTTATGAGAGGTATTTATATGTCAGTAGAGGTTCTTGGAATAGATATATCGAAACAGAAATTCGATGCTGCACTTCTTGTAGATGGGAAGACAAAACATAAGGCCTGCAAGAACTCTGCGGAAGGTTTTGAGGCCCTGAGGCTCTGGCTGGAGAAGCAGGGAATTCACAAGGTCCATGCCTGCCTGGAAGACACTGGCAATTATGGAGAGGATTTGGCGATTTATCTTTATGAGGCCAGCCATGTTGTCAGTATTGTTAATCCTGCCCGCATCAAGGGATTTGGTCAGAGTGAACTGATCCGCACCAAAACTGATAAGATTGATGCCGCCTTGATTGCCCGGTTCTGCCAGGCTATGAAACCAGGTGAATGGATGCCGCCAACACCTGCGATCAGATCCTTGAGAGCCCTGGTCAGACGGGTTGATAGCCTTATCGACATGCGCAGTCAGGAGAAGAATCGGCTCAGCACGGCGCATGAATCTATAGTTTCTTTGATTAAAGAACATATAGCCTATTTGGATCAGGAAATTGAAAAGATCAGACGTCAAATTAACGATCTGATAGGACAAGACCCGAATCTTAAACAGAGAAAAGAATTACTGGATTCTATTCCTGCGATCGGCAAGGCAACAATTCCTCACATCCTGGCAGAACTAGACGATTTGGAGAAATTCAAACATGTTCGAGAAATGGTGTCTTTCATAGGACTCGCGCCCAAGGAAACGCTGTCTTGTAAGTCAAGAAAATCATGATCATGATCGTGTGGAGGGGTGTAATAACTAAGTATTGAAAATTACGATAAGTCACTTACACGATGCTTTACAAATGCTTTACGGATGGTTTGCTTTTACACATAATCAAATGAGTTTTGATTATAGAAGGATAATTATTTTGGGGCGCTTTTTAAAATTTCCGGCCTTGGTTATCGATAGCAAATACAAAGTATTAGTAGATGGCAGTCTTCAGAATTGAGGATTACAGTTTAAATGAGCATAAATGAAAGGCAGAGCCATTTCTGACTCTGCCTCGCTGCATCGAATATTAACCGCTGTAGTCAATATCAGAAATTTCCGTCTTTGTCTCCCGAGTTCCCTAACAGTGGTAAAAATAAAACGGCCTGACATTGGCTACTTTCTGACTTTTTTCTCGGTTTCTACATTTTTTCCTACTGGTATCTCGAATACAGGTACGGCCCAAGTTGTTGCCCCTGCAAGCCCATACGTATATTCAATAGCAGTCAATGCCTCGTTGCTTTCGACTTCCGAGACGGCCATACTTACTACTGTGGTTGGCGGAAGGCCGTCAAATGGCTTTCCTTGAAACATATAGTTGACCAGTAACTTTCTCCCTGGCATGTTTACTACGCTATCTGCCGCCTTTGCGACCTCCGCAGTTTTGCTCATATCCCACATAACAAACATGGCTACTTTCATTTTCGTCTCCTTTCATTTGAGAGAAACAATTTGTTGAAAAAAATAAATGCTGTGGCTCGTTTCCGAAATCATTGACAGCACCACCCCCCTACATAATCGGTTGAATTAAATAATCACTTGGTCAGAGCTTTTATCATTTCCTCTGCTTGAGATACTGAGCCAATTGGATGGACCTTGAAAAAAACAAAAGGGGTGTACTGTTGTATCTGGTTCATAATTTCTACTTCCGTTCCTTCAACGACTGAGTATCCGTTAAATTCGCCAACAAATACTCCCCAATCCTTGGTTATGCCTTTTTTCATATCTTGCTTAACCATCTCCATTAGCATACTAAATCCAACCCCACGTTCCTTTGGATCCATTGGTATTTTTGTCCGGTCAATTTCCCAAAGATACAGATATCTTCCCATAGCTCTTCCTCCTTTTTAAGGATTTAAATGTTAAGGTTAAGAATTTGCTTGCTACAAGGCTGCATTTAGATTTGCCATGCTAAGCCATTCCAATCATATTGAGTGCCTCCATTGCTTCTTGCCACGTACCAATGGTATATGTATAGCCAGGTACGCCGATGTAGGTTGCGTAGTAATTACTAATATATTGATTCGCTTCTGCCATTTTGGATGGTTCAAACTCAAATACAGATATAGCTTTAATGCCCGCACCTAATTCGCTGCTGAAATATGGTCCTTTCTTGGTTATGTATGCGGGCAAAGGGGGTATCTTCACAAAACGCTTGCCCATCTCCTTTGAGCTTTCCGTGGGGAAAGAATTCATTCCTATGATAACCATTTTTACAGGCAGGTGAATGTCCAAATTTGTTTTATATGAAAATTAGATATTCTGAGTATCGGTAAACGTAAGCCCCCACAGAGGTATGGTAACCCCCATAGAGGCTAAATATCGGCACTTTCCGATAATACCTTTTCATGGTGAACTCCTAAAGGTTAAGGGTTAGGTTAATGGGTTTATTGAAATAGACATTAGGAAAACCGAAAAATTGATTTGATTTTAACAACTTTTACATTTTGATGCTATATGGAAAAGCAAAATAAGTTGTTAAATTATCAATAAGTTATCAGTAATAGGAAATTACTATTAGGAGAGGTTTTGCAGGTAAGTTTTCAGATTGATTTTTTGTTCGATGAGTCCCAGTTTCTCCCTGATGTGATAACGGTAAATACTTATGGCACTTGCCGATATGCCGATGAATCTGGCCATTTCTTTGGTGGACTTTCCTTGACGGATAAGATCGGCCACTTGCACCTCCCGGGGAGTGAGACCCAGGTATTTTGAGGATAACCTCTGCGTGAAAGGTGAAATGATGTTTTGCAGGTTTGTTTCTAAAATGCTCAGGGAGACCTTGCTCTTGGAATCGATCTTCCTATTTTTCATCTCTTCTATATAAGGGAGAAGTAATTCCTTCACGTTTGATGTCACCTTTTCTTCCAGATCATTCTTGTCGTCCTCCCGCTGTTTCAGGAGAACTCTTAATGCGGTGTTCAGTTCATTTAGTTTGTCGGTGTGTTGCTTCAATTCATTTGTTTTTTTCTTCATTGCGGCTTCGGCGCGTTTTCGCTCTTTGACTTCCAGTTTCAGTTGCTCATTATTCCGGGATAGTTCCGCTGTTCTCTCCCTAACAAGCTTCTCCAAGATATCTTGTGCCTGTCTGTGCTCAAAGATATCTCTGAATGAGCCCTGAACAACTTTTCGTCCGGCATATTCAATGACATTACATGTGATATCGACAGGAACGATCTCCCCATCTTTCCTCTGGATGAAGCCGCCACTCAAATGGTCTGTGTTTTTCTCGATAATTTCCTGGAAGGCAGCAATTGTTCGTTCCATTTCCGGCAGCGGGTGGAGCTGAGTATAATGCATTTGCAACAGCTCCTCTTTCGCGTATCCCCACAACTCTTCAGCTTTCCTGTTTGCCTCTATGATGTTTCCCTGGGTATCAGCGAGGAGTATAGCATCACTCGCATTTTCCATGAGGCTCCTGTATTTCAGTTCTGAAGTCTTCAGGGCTTCTTCTGTCTGCTTCCGCTGCGTGATGTTTCGCGCAATGCCGAATAAGCCGACGACCTTCCCGCCACTGCGGATCGGTTTTGAATGCACTTCCACGATCCTTGTCTCTCCATCGGCAGTATTATATCCCAACTCATACGTTATGCCATTTTCCCCGCTCATGACTCTTTGAAAGTTCTGTGCGGTTAGATCACGGTATGCCGGATGAACTATATCGAGGAAGTGAGATGCATAAAATTTATCAGGAGAAATGCCGGATCGATCGATCATTGCTCTGTTTACAAAGGCGAAATATCCGTCAGTGCTGATGCAGTAGATGCTGTCAATGATGTTGTCTGCCAGTTCCCGGAATACTGCTTCACTCCAGGGAGGTGCTTCTTCATTTTGCTTACCTTTTTTATCCGGCTGCTTTGATCTGGATTTGGCTTTCATCCCATATCCGCCTCTCGCTATGAGTAAAATATAAGGAAACGATGATTTTATGTCAATGAATATATTGGAATATATTGGAATTAGTAATGGACTCAAGAATTGATCATCACCGAAAGAAAGCTTTCATATCTCAAAATCTATTCTTTGTTGAGGACAGTCAATATTGATTACCGTTTGAAAGAAAGTATATCTGCCAAAATTGCTGGATGCTTTGTTAGCAGGAAGGAGCCCTCGTTTTGCCTATCAATCCAACCGCTCCCTTGAATTTTATCGGCTTCATCTACCTATACGTAACTTTCATTTTGCAGGGGAGTATGGATTACGAGTTGTACTGACGTCTCTGATAGTGTCACATAATCTGCAACAATCGGTTTGCTTTATTTTCTTCTGGGTTGATTGTCTAAAACTGCTAATACTGATTCAGGCATAAGGGATCATAAACGGTCTTCCGGTTCTTCTATCTCCTGAATTAAATATTCCATCGCTTTTGCCGTAGCACTGAAAGCAATAACTGCAGCTGATCCCAAAATTATCTTTTGCCACCAAGGCATTTCTTTTATCACTTTTGCAGTAGATTTAATTATAGCGCTTATCATCGCAAAGCTCCTATTGCCTTATGATTATTGAAAGTCAATCCTGCTTTCAAAACTTTCGCAATCCGAATTTGAGCGAGGTCTACTTATAGCATTTTCAGCGCGTAGTTTCATTCTATTTGTCTGGCAAAAATAATTTTAATGAAATTAGAAACAGCGCTGCAACAATAATCGTCAGGTGTAAATGCCATATTTATTACGGATTGAAGTCCTGCATATTCGCAGAGGTTAACGATTCAGCGCTTACAGGAAGGCATGTTGATGTTGCGACAACAACTTTTCAGTGACAAACATCTTCCAGAACCAGGGAAAGAGAGATCACCATTCACCCAGCATTTCATCCAGTTTCATGATTCGAACCATAGGATCCAGTGGCATCATTTTCACCGCAGACAGAAAGGTCTCGTGGATTTCCCGTTTGTGGGCCGCACAGCAGTCCTCCAGGATGATGACCTTGAAATCGTAGGAGAAGCCGTCCATTGCAGTCATGTAGACACATCCTGGAGTGGCGATCCCGGTAACGATTATTGTATCGACCTTCCAAAGCCGCAGGGTCATGTCCATATCCGTTTTGAAGAAGGCGCTCAGTCTCCGCTTTTCCAGGACTGTGTCCCCCGGTTCGGGGCCCAGTTCCTCGATGACCTTGACGCCCTGAGTTCCCCTGATGGCATGCGGTTTCATCCGTCCCCTGAATAAAAGATCACCAACCATAAAACTGTCATTGGCAAAGACGACTGGAATCCCCCGCGTGCGGCATTCCTTCAGCAATCGCTGCAAATTGGGAATGATCTTCGTAAATTCGTTCGATCTGTTTGCCGACAGGTGCATTCCGACATTATCCTTTATCATGTCCACAACAATGAGAGCAGGTTTCATAAATGCCTTCCCCTTGGTTTGTTTTGTAAATTCTCTTTTTTATTTTTCTGCATAACAGCCTTCAACACGGCATATCACAATTATAGAAGGGAAGAAATATTGATTAACAATCGAAAGACTGTAAGAGGCATTGTTTTTTTATCGGCTGTCGATGATCTTGAGTATATCCGCAATATTTTCAATAACAAAATCGGCGTGCTTTACAAATTCATCGGCCTTGTAATGATTTTTCAATAGTACGGCAACCGCATCTGCCGCCCTTGCACAAAGCAAATCGAAAAGATAATCACCAACAACGAGCGATTCCTGCGGCATAATCGCGAACTGCTTGCAAAGATGCAAAACACCAAATGCATCGGGTTTGACCGGACCTTCATCTCTGCCTACAACCGCGTCAAATTTTAAACCATGTATTTTGGGCAACAGCAAGGGCATTATCTCTCCTGTTGCGTGTCAATATCCCTATGAGAATGCCTCTCCTGCGCAATTCTGTAAGAGTCTCTTTTGCTCCGGGGTTTAATGTTGATTCTGTGACCGCTTTATCCTCATGAGCCAGCAAAATTTTCTCTGTCTCATCTTGCTGTTTCTGCGTCATCTTTTTCATCAATTCCAGGATCGGCCCTGAATCAGGAGGATATCCCATCTCCCGGAGAATCGCTGCAAAATCAAAAAAAGGCTGCGTTATCGTTCCATCAAGGTCAAATATCACCGATTTAATTTGCATATCGAAATTCCAGATAATATGTTTTTAACAAATTTTCCCGTTTATAAATCTTTCTTGGAATTCAGTATCAATGATGGTTATCCAATTAAGTCGTAAAATATCAATATTAACAAGCAATTTAATTGCCGTGGAACGATCCAGGAGGTAACTGATTACCCTTTCCACACAAATATTAAACTGGGTCCGTCTTCCTACATATTATCGTAATATTTTGACATACATTTTCTCTCATCGTTGATAACTCAATTTTTACATGATCATAACCCATTAGAATTTCATAACATAACTTATAACATATTGATATTATATATTAATATTTGATGCGTAATCATTATGCAATGTGTTATATATTGGCTTATTTTGGGCAGTTAGAATATTCATCAACAGGTTTATCGACAGTTTTTTAAACAGGATTTGTTCATAACTGACTGAAAGTCCAATTAATGGATTTTAATTGGACTTATAATTGTCATAGGTGAAGTATTATAAAGATTAACTCGTTTTATGTTTGCTTTTTTTGGGTATTAATAATCGGCAACAACCCTATCATCGATTTTGCGTTTTCCAGTCTCCAAGACAACTGCTTTGTGCCCTGAAAAACAAATCGGCTGCAAGAACAGGTAAAGTTCTCACAGCCGACATGTTTTGGCTCCCCAGCGCGGACTCGAACCACGGACATGGTGGTTAACAGCCACCCGCTCTACCGACTGAGCTACTGAGGAACATAAATTTTCCAACAACATCTAAAGCGATAAATAATTCTTATTTCCAACAGCATACGTTGTTTCAGCTATCGGGAAAATGTCTTTACCTGCAATTGGTGCAAACTGCAAGTTCTTTTAACGGAACTCCGGTTTTTTTACTGATATATTTTAGCTGATCTTCGGGAGCAAAATAGCGGCCGCAAACGTCGCAGGTCTTCATTTTAAAAGTACGCCCCCAGATTTTCCTTGTCTCTTCGGTTGTTTCCATCTCGATATGACCTGTCGGGCAAATAAATGCGCAGGCGCCACAACCAATACAAACAGCTGAATCCTCGTTGAAGGGGGTGCTGACGGCTTTATCCGCACCGCGGCAGGAAAAACCGATTGCGCTGACACCGACTACTTCTTCGCAGACCCGCACGCAGGAACGACAAAGGATGCATTTGCTTTTATCTTCATCTGCGGCAAATCTCGGCTGCGCATCAACTCCCAGCTGCGAGGCCAAATCACGAATGACATCCGATTCCGGACATCGAGCCATTAGCAGCTGTAACACAAGACGGCGGACATTCATTACTCTTTCATTTTTCGTTTCAATAATGATGCCTTCTTCAACCGGATAGAGGCAGGAAGTTACGATTTTTGCTCTTTTACCCTTCTTCATTTCCACTACACAAAGCCGGCAGGCGCCGGATCGGGAAACTGCTTCATGAGCACAAAGAGTCGGTATATCGATACCATTGGCACGGGCGGCTTCCAGAACCATTGTACCTTTTTCCGCTGATATTTTTTTGCCGTCAATAATAAAATTTACCATCTTATATCCTACCTTTACTTAACGGTTATTGCGTCAAATTTGCAGCTTTCCATACAGATGCCGCATTTTATACATTTTTTCTGATCAATCTTATGCGCCTTTTTCTTTTCTCCGCTAATACATTCCGAAGGACATTTCTTGGCACAAACACCGCAGCCCGTACACTTTTTCGCTGCTATCTCATAACGGATAAGTGCACGGCAAACACCTGCCGGACAATGCTTTTGCTTGATATGGGCATCATATTCTTCACGGAAATATTTAATCGTACTCAAAACGGGATTAGGAGCACTGCCACCCAACGCACACAAGGAACCGTCAACAATTCCCTGAGCCATTGATTCCAGCATTTCGACGTCGCCCTCCTGGCCGTGACCGGCGCAGATATCATGGAGAATATCGTTCATGCGGCGGACGCCTTCGCGGCAGGGTGTACACTTACCGCAGGACTCAGAAGCCAGAAATTCAATAAAATAACGGGCCAGATCGACCATACAGGTTTTTTCGTCCATGACAATCATGCCGCCGGAACCCATCATCGAACCTGCTTCCCAGAGCGCATCGAAATCAACGGATAGATCCATCATCTTTGCCGGAATGCAGCCACCGGACGGGCCGCCGGTCTGGACCGCCTTGAATTTCTTACCGCCGGGAATACCACCGCCGATATCATAAATGATGTCTTTTAAGGGAATACCCATCGGCACTTCCACCAGACCGATATTATTAATTTTACCAACCAGGGAAAAGACCTTTGTACCCGTGCTGTGGGGAACACCGATCTCGGAAAACCATTTGCCGCTGCGGGCAACTATCACCGGTACGTTGGCCCATGTTTCCACATTATTTAAATTTGTCGGGCGATCCCAAAGACCGTGTTCCACCGTATGAACATATTTGGCCCTGGGCTCACCGGCTTTTCCTTCCAGAGAAGCCATCAAAGCCGTGGATTCACCGCAAACAAAAGCGCCGGCTCCTTTACCGATTTTAAGATCAAAATTGAAGTTTGATCCGAAAATATTTTTCCCTAAAAGGCCGCGGCTGCGGGCATCGCTGATGGCCTTAGTCAAATTGGCTACGGCCAGCGGATATTCATTGCGCACATAAATATAACCTTCCTGTGCACCAATGGCATAAGCACCGATAATCATTCCTTCAAGAACACTGTGGGGATCACCTTCCATAACAGACCGATCCATATAGGCGCCGGGATCACCCTCATCACCGTTACAAATTACGTACTTGATATCTCCCTTGGCGGCAACACAGCTCTGCCATTTCACACCGGTGAGAAATCCGCCGCCGCCCCGTCCGCGCAGACCTGATTTAATCACGTCTTCCACAATTGACTCCGGCGACAGGGAAGTCAATGCCTTTTGCGCCGCCAGATAACCGCCGCGGGCAATATATTCTTCAATGTTTTCCGGATCAATGATTCCGCAATTTCTCGTCGCAATTTTGACTTGTTTTTTATAAAAGGGAATGTCGTACATCGCGGGTATCTCCCGCAGATACTCCGGCAATGCCCCTTTCAGGTACTGCTTCTTCTCTTTTTTAGCAATGATGTCTTCTTCATCAACCCGGTAAATAGGCTTAATTTTATCAATCGTACCTTTAACAATCTGGTCAATAAGCTGGGGCACCTTATCTATCGTCATCTTCCCGTAAGAAAGACGCGGTTTGTCTTTCTCGATCACATCGACCAGCGGTTCAATAAAATCCATGCCCATCGAACCGGTTCCGGTTAAGATATAGGGCAGTTTCCTCTTCTTAATTTCGGCACTCAGTGCTTCGTAAACTTCTCTGGCGCCGGAAGCAATGCCGCTTGTCGCCATGCCAACAACTATTTTTACGCTGCCGGGAAAAAGAGATTTTAATCCTTTATCCCCGGCTTTTTTCAAATCATCAAGTGTGCTGATTTTCTTCACTTTCTCACCCCTGTTTTCTATAATTTCTCAATATCCCGGGAATTTCGTTCTGTGTGAGATATGGATGGATATTGCCGCCAATCCGCACAACCGGCGCCAGAGAACAGCAACCAAGACATCTTACTTCTTCCAGGGTAAACATATTGTCCTTTGTCGTCTGGCCGCAGTCAATTTCCAAATCTCTCTGCAGTCTGTCCTTTAAATTGAAAGCTCCCTGCACATGGCAGGCAGTCCCGGCACAAACCTCGACAAGATAACGGCCACGGGGATTTAAACTGAAAGTATTATAAAAAGTCGCCACTTCGTAAATGCGGCTTAAGGGAACTTCCAGTTCGTTACCTACAGCGGACAAAGCTTCTTTCGGCAGATAATTATATTCTTCCTGAATATCCTGCAATATAGCGATCAGGCCGCTCTTGTCCCGGCCATGTTTTTTAACTATTTCTTTTGTTTTTGCCTCTGTTGTCGTGGCTTTTTTCATGCTCAAATCACCTCAGAATTATTCAGAGTTGCCCCTCAATATCAGTCCCATGCCTTCAGGCATTCAACTTTGTTTAATAATTTTCCGTACTCTTTATCCACTTTGCCCTGAATCATATTAATTTCATCTTCACCCAGATGGCGGTAACGCCCCTGCGACTTGAAATAATTTTTAATCGGCTGTAGTTTTTTGGGCATTTCCGCAGAAAGCTTGTATTGTCCGTTTTCCACTTCATAGAGCGGGAAAATTCCGGTTTCGACAGCCAGACGCCCCAGGGAAATGGCCTGATCCGAAGGACAGCGCCATCCGGTTGGACACACTGTAAAACAGTGAATATAGGAAGGCCCTTTTACTTTTTTAGCTTTTTCCACCTTGCGGATAAAATCAAGCGGGAAGCTGGGACAAGCTGTGGCCACGTAAGGAACATTATGGGCTACCATAATTTCGGCCATATTCTTTTTCCAGGTTTTTTGCCCCATGCTGACTTTACCTGCCGGAGCTGTTGTAGTGGATGCGCCCATCGGCGTGCCACTGGAGCGCTGAATACCGGTGTTCATATATGCTTCATTATCGAAGCAGACAAAAAGCATGTTATGACCGCGTTCCATTGCTCCGGAAAGAGCCTGCATGCCGATATCCATTGTTCCGCCGTCACCGGCCATGCCGACAACTTTAATATCGCGATCGGCAATTTTGCCTTTTCGACGCAGCGCCTTGAGACCTGCTTCCACACCGGAGGCCACGGCTGCCGCATTTTCAAAAGCTACGTGAATCCAGGGCACTTCCCAGGCGGTCGTCGGATACATGCTGGAGACGATTTCCATGCAACCGGTGGCCGAGGCGATAACGGTATCTTCACCCAGCGCCTTACACATTAATCTCACACCCAACACTTCACCACAACCGGAACACGCACGATGACCCGATGATAACAATTCTTTTTTATTGATCAGCCGCGGGGCAAATAAATCAAAATTCTCTACGATATTCATTTTATTCCCTCACCCCCAAAAATTCATAGGTGTCTGTAACCTTGCTTGCATCTGCCGCGGCAACTTGATTGATCATGGAAGTAAAATCGGAAACTCTCACATCTCTGCCGCCCAGGCCTATAATGTAATTGTAAATCGCCGGCTTCACTGCTTCATGATAGAGAGCTGCCTTAATTTCGCCACAAACCGGACCACCGGGACCGCCAAAGGAAACTGCGCGATCGGTTACCAGCACTTTTTTCGCTTTTGTCAGTACTTCTTTGATTTCAGCAAAAGGAAAAGGACGCCACAATCTCAGTTTAACGAGGCCTGCGGCCACACCTTTTTCCCGCAATTCATCAATGGCTATTTCCGCCGTTTCACCCATGGAACCCATGGTGACAAGCAGAATGTCGGCGCCTTCCGCTTTATAAGTTTCCACCGGCTTATAAGTGCGGCCGAATATTTTGGCCCACTCGTCCCAGACGGCGAGAATTGTTTTTTTCGAATTTTTCAGCGCTTCGTCTTTCGCCTTCATAATTTCCGTAAAATAATCGGACATGGCAAAAGCACCCATCGTTACCGGATTGCTCGGATGCAGAGTGGCAAACGGAACTCTCGCCGGCAGAAATTTGTCCACCAGTTCCTGATCGGGAAATTCCACCGGTTCCACCATGTGGGTTAATTGAAAGCCGTCAATATTCACACAGACCGGCAGATTAACATCCTTATGTTCGGCTATTTTAAAAGCCTGAATTGATAAATCAATTGCTTCCTGGCCGTTTTCGACAAACATTGAAATCCAGCCGGAATCACGTTGCGGCATAATATCCGAATGATCATTTAATATATTCAAAGGACCGGAAACAGCCCGGTTGGCAATTCCCATAACCAGCGGCAGACGCATCGCCGAGGCAATGGGTAATATTTCATGCATTAACATCAAGCCCTGTGAACTTGTTGCCGTATAGACACGGGCTCCGGTTCCGGAAGCACCTATAATCGCACTGATTGCCGAATGTTCCGATTCCACTGTAACAAATTCCGCATCGATTTTGCCGTCAGCTACCAGATCGGAAAGGTGTTCTCCGATGTGCGACTGCGGTGTAATAGGGTAAACGGCTGCCATATCAATGTTGCACTGCCCGACTGCTTCGGCCACCGCAAGTGCTACTTCCATCCCAACGCGCTTGGCCATGTTATCCCTCCTCCACAATCTTTATCGCCCGGGGCCAGCATTCGTGAGCACAAATACCGCAACCTTTGCAATAATCCATATTTGCCTTGAAAAAACCGTCTTCTGTCTGCTGCACGCAACCTTCCGGGCAAAAAACGTAACAGATACCGCACTTTATGCATTTGGAATTATCCCAGATAGGCCTCTGCGAACGCCAACTTCCCGTATGATATTCACTGGCACTGCCCGGTCTTAAGACAACACAACCAGTTGTTATTTCCTGCCAGCCGGCCGGCCCGTTTTTCTTTGTCATATTTATCTACCTCTTATTAATTACTTATTTTAATTTCGTCGTAAGCTCGCTTCATCGCATTAAGATTCTTCTGCGCGATTCTGCCGAAACGGTGTTCTACCGATTCTTTCAGCGCATCGAGTCCCATAAATCCTGCCACCTTCAACAACGCTCCGATCATTGTTGTATTGGCGATAGGCACTCCCATCTCCTTGCGGGCAATACCGGTCCCGTCAACGGTTGCGACCGTACCAGTGAAGTTAAGTTCCCGGCGAATTTCTTCCGGCGTTTTCGTTGTATTGACAATCAGTTTTCCGCCGGGCTTCATACCGTCGGTTACATCAATCAAACCTATTAAGCTGGAATCAAGCACTATAACCACATCCGGCTTATAAATCCCCGAGCGGACTTTTATCTTTTTGTCATCAATGCGGCTGAAAGCGGCCACCGGCGCACCCCTTCTTTCCGGACCGAAACTGGGGAAGCCCTGAGCGTACTTTCCCGCTGCAATGGCAGCCTGAGCAAGCAGTTCCACGGATGTTACTGCTCCCTGGCCGCCTCTGCCGTGCCATCTTACTTCTATCATGGATTATAATCTCCCCTACTGGATTAGTGATTACAAAATAAATTGAGGCGAATTCCTATTATATTTGGTTTTCCCTGTCAATATTTATTCGCAACGCCGAAAAATGTTCAACGGAGTTAATGTTTTACGCACCATTGGCCCCGGGCAATGGCGTACAAATCATTCCCCCGGGCATCATGAACAACAATCAAAGGCATGTTTTCCATAGTGATCTTCCGAATTGCTTCGGGACCAAGATCTTCATAAGCGACAAGTTCAACTTTTTTAATACATTGCGCGGTCAAGGCAGCAATACCGCCAATGGCTCCAAAATAAACGGCTCCGTATTTATTAGTCGCGGTTAAAACCTCCGGAGAGCGATTGCCCTTACCGATCATACCCCGCAAGCCGTTTTCGATTAACTTCGGCGTGAAAAAATCCATCCGGTAACTGGTTGTGGGACCTATGGAACCGATAACCCGCCCGGGCGGAGTAGGAGACGGGGCTGCATAAAAGACGATCGCCGTCTTTAAATCGATCGGCAATTTTTCACCGCGTTCCAATGATTCATAGAGCCGGCGATGAGCGACATCCCGGGCCGTATAAACATCTCCACTCAACAGGACCATGTCTCCGGCATGGAGCGAAGCAATGACTTCACTGTTTAATGGTGTTTGGATTTGATGTGTTGTTGACATATAAAATTTCCTGGATTCCCGTCTGCAACACTGTGTCACAATGTCAGAAAGTACCATCAAAATAGTCATACCGGCGCAGGCCGGTATCCAGAGCTTACTGATGATACTGGATTCCGTGTCGCGCTTCGCTTGCACGGAATGACAATAATGGTAATACGACACAGTCTCTGCACTGGATTGCTAATTTTTATGGTCGCTTTTTATATAATTACTTCTTTATGCCTGGCCACATGACACTGTATATTTACCGCCACAGGCAATGAAGCAATATGGCAGGGCATCATTTCGATATTTACCGCCAGCGCCGTAACACGGCCGCCCAACCCGGCCGGTCCAATACCTGATTCGTTGATGCTACCGAATAATTCCTTCTCCATCTGAGCCAGACGCTCATCTGTTTTATTTTCCTCGCCTACCGGTCTTAAAAGAGCTTTCTTTGCCAGAATGCAGGCTTGTTCCAATGTACCGCCAATACCGACTCCGACAATCACCGGCGGGCAGGGATTGGCGCCGGCCGCAAGCACTTTTTCCACAACAACTTTTTTGATGCCTTCTATGCCTGCCGCGGGTGTCAGCATCTGAGCGGCACTCATGTTCTCACTGCCGCCTCCTTTGGGCATGGCAATAATTTTTAACCGATTGCCGGCAACAATATCAATATGAATTACTGCCGGAGTATTATCCTGTGTGTTTTTTCGCGACAGCGGATCACAAATGGATTTACGCAAAAATCCTTCTGCATAAGCCTGCCTTACCCCTTCTTCAATCGCTTTGCGCAAATCACCCCCGACAACATGGATATCCTGGCCCATCTCGATAAACAAAACAGCAAGCCCCGTATCCTGACAAATCGGCATTTTGCTCCGGCAGGCAACATCGGCATTTTCAATTATCTTTTCGAGCACTTGCCTGCCTATAGCTGATTCTTCTTTTCGTAATGATGCCTGCAGTGAGGCCAGAACATCCGCGCCCAAATCCGTATTGGCTTCGATGAAAAGCTTCTTCACTGCGGCGGTAATGCGCCGGCAGTCAATCCGCCTCAATCTATTTTTTTCTTGTATGTCTTTATCCATATTACAGTCCATTGTCGTCACCCGTGGGCACGTGACTGGCACAAAAACCATTTGAATATTCCTAAATGTTTAGTTGTGTTTTAACCGTTCTTTCGATTTTCTTTTATCCATCAGTGGTAAGAGACAGCGGAGGGCCTCATTTACCGAATTGGAATCGGGAAAATATTCTTTCAATTTCGGCTCCAAATAAACGGGGATGTTCAATTGAATGTCCGGTTTATAAAACTTGCCCCGAACGCCTTTAGAGAAGTCATATTCTTTTTTCATATTGATTCACCTTCATATTGCTTCGTTTCATTCTTTGTTGCCTTACGCGCAGAAATGATGCGAATAAGACAGAGGTTCTTTTGCTGTTCTAAAAACGTATGAATAACCAGTAAAACTTTACCTGCGCGGTCTTTGCCCATGGTAATCCACCGATCCTCCTGCAGGCTCTGGGTATTGTCATATATGGAAACGGCCAACGGATCGAGAAAAATTTCAGCAGCGCGTTCGAAGCTGATCTTGTGCTTAATCAGATTCATCCTAGCCTTAGCAGGATCCCATTCGAAATTGAATTGCATTCCATAATCCTCTGTCTTTGATCTTATCCCGAATCCCGTCCAATGTCATCTTTTATCCTGCCTGTACTACTTTGGGCTTCTTGTCTATCCGAGCTATATAAAAATAAATTTGGGGGAGGAAGAAAATACCAATAATTATGTGTTATGTCCCCCGAATTACCCCGGAATGACAAAAAAGGGCCAACATTTAATTTTTATGAAACTACCTTTTGTAGAAGTCTCTTTTTAACATCTTTTTTTGCTTCTTCATATCGTGCCCTGACAATAGTTTCAGAAACCGGATCTCCCTTGATTTTAACTTTTTTGATTCGTCGCTGCCAAGGCTTGTCTCTCATAATTAATATCCACTATCAATAATTCTAAAAGACATTATCACTTTTTGATGACGCCGCAAAAAGATCCAGAGGCAAGGCGCGCGAATCCTGAGAAGTGAGGCGTATTTTTGCATACGCCGCAACGCCGAAGGATGAAGCGTAACGCAGCATATGGACTTTTTCCGATGTCATCACATGCCACGACGGAATTCCAAGGATTTGGATATCGTCATCTTGTCAATGTATTTCAAATCACCGCCCATAGGCACACCCATGGCAATGCGGGTTAACTTTATGCCTTTTTCTTTGAGCATGCCGGTAATCAACAAGGCAGTTGCCTCGCCATGAACATTGGGATTGGTGGCAAGAATTATTTCATTAATGTGACCACTCTCGATCCGCAAAAGAAGTTCCCCCAGACGCAAATGCTCGGGACCGATACCGTCGAGCGGCGCCAAAGCTCCATGCAAAACATGATAAGTTCCGTGAAAAACTCCGCTTTCTTCAATTGCGGCCAGAGCGTCCGGCTCTTCCACAACACAAATTACGTTCTGATCGCGGGTTTCATCATGACAAATATAACAAATATCATCTTCCGTCGGATTCAGGCAAATCCGGCATAGTTTTATTTTTCGTTTAACCTCGACAATGCTTTCGGCTAGTTTGCGGACATCATCTTCCGTTGCTCGCAAAATGTAATTGGCCAGTCGGGCAGCTGTTTTTTCACCGATACCGGGAAGCTTAGCCAGTTCGGAGATCAGGCGTTTAATTGGTTGGGCATATGCTTTCATATAAACCTTATATTACATGCCGGGAATATTCAATCCACCGGTAATTTTTGCCATCTCCTCAGATGCCATTTCCTGTGCTTTGCGGATGCCTTCATTGACTGCTGCTACAATTAAGTCTTGCAGCATTTCAATATCTTCGGGATTGACCACATCCTTTTCAATTTTTAAGGAGACGATTTCAAACTTGCCATTGACTATAACCTTGACCATACCGCCGCCGGCCTGAGCTTCAATTGTTCTCATCTCCAATTCCTGCTGCATTTGGCCTATCCGTTCCTGCATCTTTTTTGCCTGTTTCATGATATTGCCAAAATTATTCACTTTAATCTATACCTCCTGTTTTTTCTCGGTTTTTGTTTTAATCTCCACTATCTCCGCACCGGCAAATTCATCCATAACTTTCTGCAAAAGGGGACTATGCATCGCTTCACGCTTGATGTCATTGGAGTTATTGGATCTACTACGTCCGTTACCGGCATTAATATTGGTCTTACCAACATCAATTGTTGCTATTTCGACCATTACATCCTGATGAAAAAATTTTTGCGCAATTTGCTTCAGTTGTTCTTTCTGCAATTTTTCACTGATATTTTCCAGGAAGATATAACCCTTAGGAAAGCTGAATGTCAGAAGGCCTGCGGCGAAATTGATAGTTTCCGCCGAAACAATTTTCGCCCCTAAAATCGGGTTTTCTTTCTTGATAAATTTTTTGAGATTATCACAAATTTCAACGGGATTTATTACCTGATTGTCTTCTACTATCGGATTATCCGGCACGACAACTGCCGCCGTAAAACTATTTTCTAAACTTGGTTGAGCTGCTGCTACCGGCATTTTCGTCAATGATTGATAGTTTGATTCCTGCTCACGAATATTCCCTCCGGCAACAAGTCCGAGCTTAAGTTTTTGCTCAACAGCTTCGATTGCCGCCACGATTTCATCAATGGGAATTACCGGCTCCAGGTAAGCCATCCGCACTAGAATTGTTTCCAGTTTTAAACGCGTTTCCTGGCTGCGGCGGAAGCTATCTTCTTCGGCTATAAGAATTTCCACATGCCGTAGTAATGTTTCCCGTGTCGTGTTCTCTACTTGTTTTTTCAGAGCTGCAATTTGCTCCGGAGCAATGTCAAAAGAAGAACTGCCGTCAGCGGCAATTTTGACTAAAAGCATGTTGCGAAAATGTTTGAGCATCATTTGATAAAATTGCTTCATATCCAAGCCGGCCAGATAAGCATCTTCCAGAATAAGCAGACAGGTACCGGCATCTCTCCCAAGAACAGCGTCCGCAAGGCGGAAAAGATATTTACGGTCAACAAGGCCGAGAATGTCTTCCACATCCGCATCGTTAATATTCATTCCGGCGTAGGATATAACCTGATCAAAAATACTCTGGGCGTCGCGCATGCTGCCGTCCCCGGCTTCGGCAATCCAGGAAAGCGCCGTAGGAGTTATTTGGATTTTTTCACTGTCCGCCACTTTCCCTAAATTCTCAGCGATCTCTTTGAGCGAAATCCGGCGGAAATCGTAGCACTGGCAACGGGAGAGAATTGTCGCGGGAACTTTATAGTTTTCTGTTGTGGCAAAAATAAATTTTACATGGGCAGGAGGCTCTTCGAGCGTTTTCAAAAGTGCATTGAAAGCCTCACGCGTCAGCATGTGCACTTCATCAATGATGTAAATTTTATAGCGCGCAGCCGCAGGAGCAAATTTCACATTTTCCCGCAGTTCCCGAATTTCATCAATACCGCGATTGGAGGCGCCGTCTATCTCGCGCACATCCAGTGAAGAGCCATCGGTAATTTCCCGGCAGTTAGAGCAGACATTGCAGGGTATCGGCGTCGGGCCTTTTTCACAATTGAGAGATTTGGCCAGAATTCTGGCGACTGTGGTCTTGCCCACGCCGCGCGGCCCGCTGAAAAGAAAAGCATGAGCCACATGATCCTGGCTGATGGAGTTGCGCAGGGTTTTAACAACATGCTCCTGACCGGCGACATCTTCAAAAGTTTGGGGGCGGAACTTGCGGGCTAAAACGAGATATTCCAACTGAACTCCTTAAATTTATTACAAAGTATCGAGATTATATTTCTGCCCGTCGATTTCCAGGGATAACCAGGCGGCACAAAAGAGACACCGCAAGCGTATTACTAAATACGTTGAGGATGCCGACGACAATGACAACAAAGTTAGCCTGCGAGCGCGAAGAGGGTATATCTGGTGGCCAGGTTTACCGCAACACACGGCGGACATTGCTGCCGCTGCTTCCTTCCGGACCTGACGGGGTTCACAAGCCTCCGTTGCGCGGGACCCGGCCACACTATTTTCAATAAGCTTCACCGTGGCTTTTAATTGATAAATGAACAGGAATCAACTCAAATTTTTGCCGGTACGCGGCAACGCCAAATTTTATTGTTATTACGGGAGATTACGTTTTTATTTCATTCCGGCGTTGGAGCTTTATCTAATACTTTTCTCCTTTTTCCCGGATATTATGTGGCTGAGTGTGAAATAAAAGGTGTTTATTTTTTAATCCCGCGAGAGCGGGATTAAAATAAATAATCGATGACTTCTCCGTATGATTAACCACGCGGATTAGAAAGCTAAAGACGAATGAATGCGTAGGCGACAAATCTCCCATCATGGCTTAAACTGATATCGAAGGGAGCCTTTTTATTTTCATAGTAGAGCACAGGCGGTTGGAGTTCATGACCTTTTTTTGCTCTCCTGATTGCCATTTC
Source organism: Deltaproteobacteria bacterium (assembly GCA_025361065.1). Taxonomy (GTDB): domain Bacteria; phylum Desulfobacterota; class Syntrophia; order Syntrophales; family Smithellaceae; genus MVRV01. The sequence continues at coordinate 13,263 of JANYAY010000117.1, read as the reverse complement.
CCGGAAATTTAATTGATAAATATCGGCCAACCTCCGGAACAGGCATTCGCGGACAAATAACGAAGGTTCAACATTTTCCCCGGATACGGATTGGGGCAAGGACTCAACACCACAGATTATTTTATCCAGATCCGGTAAATTATCCGCGCCGATACAATGCACATAACTTTCCGCACAAGAGAATTGAACAAAAACTGTGTTTCCCCCCGGTAAAATAACCCGGCCTTTCCCGGATAGGCCATCAGGCTGCTTTAACTGCACTGACCACTGCCGGGGCAGGAAAGATAGACGCGCAGAAGATTTACTGATCACTTTATAGGCTGTTTCTTTGCAAGCCCAGAGTGACCAAAGCTCCCTATCCGGATTTTCCGCATTATGGACAAATTCAATTTCAACACTGGTGAGGATTTTCTTCAGATACCGGGAATCGCCGCTTTTCTGTGCATTCGCCGGATATTTCCAATCCACAATATCGTTCCCGATGCCAGACAAAATACCTCTCCTCCATTTGCACCAACCGCTCGATAATTTGCGCCGCATATTCACGCTGGGCACGCAGCCCGCGGCCCGTGGCCGCAGTGGGTGTAAATACTTCCACCGCGGCAGAAAATTTCTCTCCCCAGGCCGGTATCAGGCTATAATTAACCTGTTTATCGCCCCGCAGATAGATACACATAATCTTGCAGCCCACGACATCCTTGACAAAACGACCGACGCCATAGGAGAAGCCTTCTTTATCCACCCGCCCGGTGCGCGTTCGCCCGCCTTCCGGAAAGATCATGATACTCTCACCGCTGCAAAGCAGATAGACACATTTATCCAGAATCTTCTTTGTCTTTTCCCGAGGACCACCGCGATCAATCGGAATGCATTTGGACAGATAACATAATACGGTCAAAACAATGTTACTCTGAAAATTGCTTCTTTCCGGCAGATTCCACGGCAGTTTTCTGTAATCTTTTATATGCCCGCCTAAACTGAACAGCGCGTACGTCAAAATAAAAGAATCAATCATCGTCAGATGATTAGCGCAAATGATCCAAGGTCCTTTATGCCGGGAAAATTCTTCGGCACATTGACGGCGGATTTCTCTTAAATTACGCATCCGGTAAAATAAAATCCGGGCACTAAAAAAATATAACGGCGCAATAATAATAATGGCGATTCGTCCGATAAAATTTTGCATCTGCAGAAACAATTTGGATTTTCCATCCATTTTTTTACCCCAGTTTTTGTTTAATTACTCTTACGGCATCGCCGATTGTCCGAATCTTATCCGCCTCATCATCATCAATGCTGATTCCATAAACATCTTCACACTTGATGATAACGTCAACCAGGCGGGCGGAATTGACCTTCAGATCATTTAAAATGTGCGTCTCTTGTGTCGCTTTTTCCAAAAGCGTCACGTCTTTGGTATAAGCCTTTAAAATATTAACCATTTCTTCAAATATTTTTTTCTCTTCCATGATACCACTCTCCTTTTAATATAATTATTTTTCTTCCCATTTTTTAAAGACAAGACAACTGTTGACATCGCCAAACCCGAAGCCGGCTTTGGCAAAAATTCGCAGCGGATACTCCATACATTTTTGCGGAATCCGCTCTGCGAACTTAGCAATATCCGGATGGACATCTTCGCTGTTGAGGGACGGATGTAAAAACCCTTTATAGAGTTGCAGGACTGTGGCCACACATTCGATTGCGCCGGCCGCACCTAAACAATGTCCAATCATCGATTTTGTGGAATTGATATAGGGAAAATTCGCAGGATTTCGCCCCAGCGCCGCCGCCCAGTTCTTTATTTCATAAGGATCGGCAAATGTTGCCGTTAAATGGCCGTTAATTGCGTCTATCTCCTGGGGATCGATGCCGGCATCTGTAATTGCCGCACGGATACATCTTTTCACACCTTCGGGATTAGGAGCAGTCATAGAGCCACCCATCCGCTGCCCGCCGCTATTCACATGACCGCCGAGAACTTCCGCATAAATCCTGGCACCCCGCAATTGCGCCGTTTCCAAATCCTCCAGAACCAGCATTGCTCCACCTGAACCAGGAACAAAACCGCAGGCGGAAGCACTCATCGGCCTCGAACCGGCTGCCGGATTGTCATTATATTTACGGCAGATTACGCGCATAGCATCAAACCCACCCCAGATATACGGCGATGCGCCTTCCGAACCGCCGGCCACCATGCGTTTGGCCAATCCCAGTCTTATTCGCGCCAGAGCTTCAATGATTGCTTCGTTCCCGGTACTGCACGCTGAGGAATTAGAGGTAACCTGATTGCCTGCAGCTATTAAACCGCCGATCCGGCCACTGGTGCCGCTGTTCATGACCTGTTCAACAATCCGGCTGCCCATCCGCCGCACTTTGCCTTCATTAATCATCGGCACAACCGTGTTGGCAATTGTGTCCATTCCCCCGATTCCTGATCCGGCTATAACTCCGGTATCCCAATCCACCTCATCATCCTCATTATCCGGTATTTTAAAACCGGCATCTACCCAGGCATCAATCGCTGCAACTGAAGCGTAGCCGATATTATCATTGATGGATAACAGCTTCTCATGATCAAAATATTCTTTGCGAATCGCCTCAAAATTTTCCGGTACCCCGGCAATCTGGCAGGAAAAATTCAACTCGCGCAAAAGAGGAATAAAACGGATGCCGGAGCGGCCTTCCCGCAATGCCTGCTCAAAGTTATTCAAGCCATGGGCATTGGGAGCAGCCACACCCATTCCCGTTACCACCACTCTCTTCTTCATTTATCTACTCCCATTCCGGCTAATTTCCCCGAACAGACAATTTCCCTGTTTTCTCTTTCCATAGCTAAATCCACTTTTATAGCCCCTTGACGAAAATAAATTTTTTTACCCTTCACAATCACCCGTTCCCCGGGCGCCACAATCCCCTTAAACTCGACATTATCGGCGAGGGTAAATAAGCTCAACGGCCTTTTCATCCGGCTCGGACGGATATTTTTTTGACAGGCCAAAAGATACATGCCGTAGGCAACCACACCGATTTGCGCCATCGTTTCAATCAGAATCACCCCTGGGGTGATAGGCCTGCCCGGAAAGTGGCCGCGATAAAAAAAGGCATCTTCCCGGAAACGGTAAGTGCCGATGATCTCCTCTTCATTCAGACTGATAATTTCATCAATGAAGCGAAAAGGCTCCTGCTGCGGCACCAGCGCTAATACTTCCTGAATTATACTCGCATCAGCCGCCATAAAGGCCCCCGTTAACATGAATTACACTGCCGGTTATATAGCTGCCCTTTTTAGCAAGAAACGCGACAACCTCCGCAACTTCCTCCGGAAGACCCATTCGGTTCAAAGTAATTCCCGCCATAATCTGGCTCTTTACATCCTCCGGTAAATCCCTGGTCATTTCCGTTGCGATGAAACCCGGGGCAACAGAATTTACCAGAATATTGCGCCCGCGCAGTTCCCGGGCCAGAGATTTAGTAAAGGCATCCAGGGCCGCTTTCTCCATCGTGTACGGGATTTGACCGGCGTTGCCCGTATGGCCGACAACACTGGAAATGTTGATAATCCGGCCGGCTGCCTGGCGCAGCATGAATTGCCGCAGAATCCTTTTGGTCAGATACCAGATACCCCTGGTGAGCGCCCGCTGTTCATCGAATTGCTCAATCTTCATGGAAAGAATGTCGGCATTAATCGATTGACCGGCATTGTTAACCAGAACATCGACCCGCCCCACATCTTCTTTGAATTTCATGACCATAGCTTCGACATCTTCGATATTGACGAGATCCGCCTTAATCAAAAAACCGTCTTTTATTGCGGTAAGAATTTTTTGCGCCTGTTCGGCACTCTTACGATAATGGATGCCAACATGAAAGCCTTCGTGAGATAATGCCCGGCAGCAGGCGGCGCCGATGCCTGTGGCTCCCCCGGTGACAATGGCAACTGGTTTTTCCATCATCGTCCACCTCCTACCTGCAACATCATGTAAGCCCAGGCGAGTCCCGCACCGACCATCACCATGGCGATATTGTCGCCGGGCTGAAGATTGTCCCAATGCATGCTTAAAACCGAGGGAGAGCCGCAGCAGGCCGTGTTACCGAATTGCTCAACGTTACACCAATGGTTCTGGGGCATTATACCTGCACGTTCACAAACATTCCCCAGCATCATTAAATTGGCCTGATGCCCGATAAAAATAAACCGCCCCGCCTCGGCAGCATAGGAATCCTGAAGCAGTTTGAGACATTCTGTTGTTGTCCGGATGGCAAAGCCCTGGACGGCATTTCCGTCCTGATGAAATTTCCAATCCCAATTAATGCCGACTTTTGTCCAACCGGATGGCCGTCCGTCAAAGCCCCCGCTGACAAAAGCGGCACGCGCCGGATTCTTTGCCGAAACGACCGCGGCAACAGCTCCGTCGCCGAAAAGTACCGCGTTGCCACGATCGGTATAATTGAGCGATTTGGTCATGCTTTCCACATTAACTACCAAAACGTAAGGCGGCAGTGTTTCCGGTTGCATCCGCAGCAAAAAATTTATATTCATACCAAAAGTTGCGCAGGCGGCATTCAAATCAAAGCAGGGCACTTCCATGCCCAATTCTGCGGCGATCGCCGCCGCTTCCGCCGGGGTAACATTATCCGGCGAGGAAGTGCCGGCAATCAGCAGGCCGATATCTTCAGCCTTTATTCCGGCGCGTCTCATCGCCACAAGGGCGGCTGCCGCCCCCATTTGCGCATTTTTGTATTGCCGCACGGCAAAAGCTTCCAGCGGATTTACATTCTTCGTTTGCTTAATATAATCCAACGGCAGGATTGTCCGGCGATTCCGAATACCGACCCTCTCCAGAATCCATTCGTCAGTAGTCCCGATATCCAGGTCTTCTAAAAATTTATTGGAAATAATGTTCTCGGGATGAAAATGTCCCATTGAGTGCAGATAAAGCATCTTAAACAATCTCCCGCCCGATAATCATATTCTGCACTTCCCGTGTGCCCTCATAAATATCGACAATATGGGCATCACGGGCGAGCTTCGAAATTTCATAATCAGTGGTAAAACCATAGCCCCCGTGCAGATGCAGGCCTTCCGTGGAGCAGAAAATAGCCGCTTCCGCTGCGGTGTTTTTGGCGAGCGATGCATAAATTCCGGCATCATCGGCATTTTCCTGAATTTTGCAGGCTGCTTTTAAAAGAGCGAGCTTCGCCAGCTCCACTTTTTTCCACATAGTCGTAATGGTATCGCGGGCTACAGGCAGATCGCAAATCCGCGAGCCGAATTGTTTGCGCTCCCGGGTGTAATCCAGGGTCAACGCCAGCGCCCTTCTGGCTAATCCCAGACCTATGGCCGCAACCATCGGCCGGGCATAATCCAGAACATCGACTATATATTTAAAGCCGAATCTTCTGTCCCCGATAATTTGATCCGGTCCGATAATAACATCCTCAAAGGTCACACTGGCCGTGTTGGAAAGACGCTGACCCAATTTATCTTCCGGTTTGCCGATAATAATTTTACCGCCTGTTGGTAATATTATCTCCCGTGTTTTATTGGCCATGTCAGGAATTACCTCCGCGGTTACCTGATCCACCGGGATAACAACGCAGGCCATGAAGTTACCAGTCGGTTTTCCCACCTTGCAAAGAACAGTATATTGGGAAGCATAGGAAGCATTGGTAATGAAACATTTGGACCCGTTCAAAACATAGGAACCGTCATCCCTCTTGCCGATAAAGGAAGTCATCAGGGAATTGTCCGAGCCGGCAGCAGGCTCCGTCAAACAAAAAGAAGCCAGAATCGGCCGCTCGGCAAAAGGCCGCAGAAATCTTTCCTGCTGCTCCGGAGTTCCATGCCGGGCAATAACTACATTGGCTAAATCATTGCACATGGCCGAAGTGGAAATTCCCGTATCACCGTAGGAGAGCTCTTCGATAATCATTGCCGACGAGATGACATCGATTTCAAACCCCTTAATAGATTCCGGCATGCATAAATTAATTATCCCCATTTCCCAGGCTTTTTTTATTATCGGCCAGGGAAACTTGTGCGCTTTTTCCATCTCCAGAATGTGGGGTGTGATCTCATTTTTTACCAGTTTTCGCACCGTCTCCACATACATCAACTGATTTTCATTCAAGCTAAAATCCATTGCAGATAACCTTTCTAGTTATGATTAATTACAGCGTCCTCAAGACAAATCACAGAGGATACTCCCTTTTCTATTCGTTTTTTCGCTGCCGCTTTATGCGGCTACTTTTTTGGGAGGTTGGCTCTCCGCCATCGCACCGGAAATTGCATCGGCCCCATACTTTTTTTGCAGGAACTCCTGCATAGTTGCCGGATATAATATATAAGCGAGGATGTCTTCATCAGTGCGCGCTAAATTCCCGATGCGCTTTGTTGCTGCGGCAATTTCCGGCGGCAGATAGTCAGCCGGCCTTCCTGTTACCGGTTCGCTGCCCCGCTTGTAATTGACGAGAATTTTTTCAACCAATTCCGGATTGATCGGGATCGGAGTTCTCCCGTACAACCCCAGAACCAGATCCTTGAGCTGATTGGTGAGCTTTGCATAGCGGCCGAAAAGAACATTTAATACGGCCTGAGCGCCAACTATTTGGGAAACCGGAGTTACCAGTGGCGGACAACCCAAGTCCTTGCGGGTTCGCGCCACTTCTTCGTAAATTTCTTCCAACCGGTTCAAGGCTTTCATTTCCTTCAGTTGTCCGGTCAAGTTGGAAATCATTCCTCCGGGTATTTGATGCGCCAGGACGCCGCTGTCAATAATGGAAAGCTTATGGTTCGCCAGATGATTATTATATTTGGGAGCAATTCTTTCCAGATGGTCACCCAATACCAGCAGTTTATGCAAATCCATTCCGGTTGCGCGTTTCGTTCCCCCCAGCGCGGCCACCAGGGGCTCAATTGCCGGCATGGAAGTTCTCAAGGCAAAAGGAGCAAGGCAGGTATCCACAATATCAACGCCGGCTTCAATTGCCTTCAAATAGGTCATGCTGCCCATACCGCTGGTATAGTGAGTATGCAAATGCAGCGGCACTTTAATTTCTTTTTTCAAGGCGACAAATAAATCGTGGGCATCGTAAGGAGAAAGCATCCCCGCCATATCTTTAATGCAGACTGTGTCCGCACCCATCTGCTCCAGTTCTTTGGCTTTCCGGATATAATAGTTCAGATTATATACGTCACCGCCCAGGCGCCCCTGAGTCAGCGAATAACAAACGGCTCCCTGAAAATGCCTGCCGTTATCTTTTATCCTTTCTGCGCAGGTTTCAATATTACGAAAGTCGTTCAAGGCATCGAAACAACGGAAAATGTCAATGCCGATTTCACAGGCTTTATCGACGAAGGCCCGAACTACATCATCGGCATAATGGCGGTAGCCGACTAAATTCTGTCCGCGCAACAGCATCGAAAAAGGGGTTTGAGGAATATATTTCTTTAAAATTTTTGGCCTCATCCAAGGGTCTTCACCCAGAAAGCGATGCATTGTATCAAAAGTTGCTCCGCCCCATACTTCAATTGCCCAAAAGCCGCAGCTGTCCATTTCTTCAGCAATGGGAATCATATCTTCCGTTTTCATCCGGGTGGCGTAGATTGATTGATGTCCATCGCGAAAAGTATTATCCTGAATCCTTACAGCATCAGATGTAATCTTATTTAAATTTTTCAAAGCCATTCCTTCATCACCTATCACTCAAGAAATTGTCTTGATCAGCAAATTAAAAAACAAGTCTTACTAATATTAATTAGCACCGGCAAAAACTTTTTGTGCTGCTGCCAGTCCGGTAATCGACTGGCAGGCGACGTTAATCGTCTTAAAAAATTCGCGCAGAGGACGACCGGGGCCGATCTCATAAATGTTCGCGGATTGGGCGGCCAGACCTTGCATATTTTCACGCCAGTTCACTGTATTACTGAGCTGACTGACTAGATTTTTAATTATTTCGGACACGCAATCCGAATGGAAGGCGCCGGTGAAATTTGATGTTACCTGCGGAGCATGCTCCGGGATTAATCCACGGCTTGCTTCTTTTAATATACAGGAAAAAGATTCTTCGACTGTCTTCATAAAACGGCTATGAAAGGGAGCGCTGACATTTAAGGGAACAAACCGCAACGGCTTTTCCCCTCCGAGAACCTGTGACAATCTTTTTTCAGCCAGAGGCAAGGCCTTCGCCTCGCCGCTGATGACGACCTGATTTATTGAATTGATATTGGCAACGTCAACGGGTAAGCCTCTCAATATTTCACAAAGCTGATTGGCATCAAGACCTTCGGAGATGACTGCCGCCATGCCCCCAACTCCCGCAGGAACTGCCTCCTGCATCAATTTACCGCGGGCTTGCACTATCGTGAGCAATTGGGCAAAGGGCATAACCCGGGCGGCCACAAGCGCCGTAAACTCACCTAAAGAATGTCCGCCGAAATACTGCGGCGCGAAATTATAACGCTCAACCAAACCGCGGTACATGGCTGTTTCCGTAGCTAAAATACAGGGCTGGGTATATTCGGTATGATTGATCCTTTCATCTTCACCAAAACATATGGCCGCAACGTCCCAGCCTAATGTGTCCGAAGCTTCCTCATAAGTTTCGCGGCATACGGGCATTTGTTCATAAAATTCTTTTCCCATCCCCGGCCGCTGCGAACCCTGTCCCGGAAAAACAACCGCTATACATTTATTTGCCGCCATTAAAAACCTCCCTGCTGATCTATCCATTGCATAAGTAATTATTAATGTGTAATGACAACTGCCCCGGAAACAGCAGTATCTATGCCAAAAGGCCGGTTCCTTCCATAAAACTGTAACTTGTCGAAGTTATTAATAATGCGCCGAAGCAGAGCTGAAAAAATATTTTCTGAAATCACATATTTTGCGTAATTAAATTCACAGGTGCGTAGGGCGTTTCGCACCGGATGAGGAAATGACCCGCCGGCAAGACTAAGCATTTCCCCAACATTCGGAATTGCAGACACACCCTATCCGCATAATGCATGCACCTCTGATATTATTTTCCATTAGCTTTTTTTTCTTTCGCACTATATTAATAATTTATGGATACGTTTACCCTTGCCGCAACAAGTTTTATTATTGCCGTCTCTCTAATTATAACCGACAGGAAAGATAAACTGCTGACATCTTTTGTCGGTCTTTGCCTTGCTGTGTTTGTTTCCCAGGTGGGTGTTTTTTTCCAGGATATTTTTATATCCAATTTCTGGAAAAATATTCAATATCTAGGCCTTCTGGCGACGGCTCCTTGTGCTTTCTGGTTTTTCCGCCAGCTTACGCATAATAAATCCATTCTGCCACGAGGGCTTATTTTCTTTTCTGCTTTATTGAGTTCGCTTAGCATTCTTTTCCTTTTCACTCCCCTTTCCCGCTGGCCACGTTTTAATCCTTTATTACTGTCCTATGTTTTTGCCACTCTGGGATTATGTTACATAGCACTTTTCCACCATGTAAATAAATTACTCCCCTGTGTGGAAAAAAAGCGGCTCGGCTATTTGCTGTTTGCCTGCCCCATCGCGTTAATTATCAGCAGCATTGATCTGCTCAATCATTTCGGTTTTAATTTCCCGCCCGTATCCGGAATTATCACATCAGCACTTCTCTACTTCACCTTGCTTATTGTCGCCTACCCGCAGCTCCATGAATTGCACGACTTCTTCGCCCGCGCGCTGGTCATTTTCGTCAACACCGTCTGCGGCATGATTATTTTCTATTTTGCAGCAGGATTCTTCAGTAACAGTCAGTTGCCGTCTTTTACCAGCATCCTCATGGCATCATTTTTAATCGTAATTTCCCTTTCCCCGGTCCGGATAATTTTGAAAAGGATCTTCAGTTTCTTTTATCCGGAAAGTAAAAACGTCTTTACATCCCTCTACGAATTTGATGAAAAGCTGGAACAGGAAAAATCAATGATGCTGGAGGAAATGGCGCCGGTCTTTGCTCATGAAATCCGCAATCCCCTGGGTTCGATCAAGGGTGCCGCCCAGTATTTGAAAACGGAAGCCGTGACGGAAGAACAGCATAAGCTCTTTGACGTCATCATTGAAGAAACAAACAGACTCAATGCCGTTGTCAGCCAATTTCTGGATTATGCCCGCCCTTATACCATCGCGCTCAAAGCGCAAAACGTCAATACGCTTATCCAAAAAGCCGTCTCCATCATTGCCGCGAACGAACTGGCTGGAAAAATTTCTCTTGTTCAGGAATTAAACGACGATTTACCGGAGGCGGAGGTGGATGAGCAGCAATTAATGCAGGTGATTTTAAATATCGCTCTCAATGCCATTGAATCAATGCCCCAGGGGGGTACCTTGACTTTGCGCACATCCAAAATTGAAACCAGGGCGGGCAATGCCGTCGGGATAACAATCCGCGACACCGGACAGGGCATTAACAAAGAATCTCTGAAAAGTATTTTCAAACCTTTTTACACAACCAAAGAAAGAGGTGCGGGCTTGGGCCTGGCGATTTGCCAGAAAATAATCAAAGAAAACAGCGGACTGATCAGGGTAAAATCAATTCCCGGGCAGGGAACCGTATTTTTTATCCGGCTTAACGCCGTAAACTGAAGTCCATACTCTTTCCAAATAAAGATGATACCGCGGCGGCGAGGAGGATGCTGACGAGGCGTATTTTATATATACGTTGAGGAAGACAGACGACGACGCCAACAAAGGTAGCGCTTGATTTGGAGAGAGTATTACACACAATCCAGCTTGATTTATATTTAAACCCATAATAGTTATAGCTTATGAATAAAGTTCTCATAGTAGATGATGAATTAAATATGCGGCTCGTTCTGGCCGCCATGCTGAAAAAAGAAGGATACGCCGTCACATCGGCGGCCGACGGGCTCGAAGCCCTGCAGATTTTGAAAGCCGGCAAGATGGACGTCGTCGTCACCGATCTGAAAATGCCCCATCTCGACGGGATGGGATTACTTCATTCCATCACCGAACAATATCCGGAAGTGCCGGTGATTATGATTACGGCGCATGGCACTGTCGCCACTGCCGTTGAAGCTCTCAAAAGGGGAGCTCTGGATTACATCACCAAACCGTTTGAACTCGATGATCTGAAGAGCGTTATTTCTAAAGCGATTAAAACCCGGACTTTAAATGAAAATGAATTGTTTTTACCGCCGGAAGAAATAGAACGAACCGGAATTATCGGCACAAGCAAACGCTCACTGGAGATTTTTGACTCCATCAAAAGAGTGGCCCCGACTACAACCACCATCCTTATTACCGGAGAAACCGGCACCGGTAAAGAGCTGGTGGCTGAGGCGATCCATTACAACTCACCGAGGAAAAATAATCCGCTCATCAAAATCAATTGCGCCGCCATCGCCGAGACGTTGATGGAAAGCGAACTTTTCGGCCATGAAAAAGGCGCTTTCACCGGAGCAACCATCACCAAACCGGGCAAAATTGAGCTCGCCCACAAGGGAACTCTATTTCTGGATGAAGTCGGGGAAATTCCGCGGGACATGCAGGTTAAACTGCTGCGCTTCATTCAGGAGCAGGAATTTGAACGTGTCGGCGGCCTGCGGACAATCAAAGTTGACGTGCGCATCATCGCCGCCACTAACAGAAACTTACTGCAGGATGTCCAGTCCGGAAATTTCCGTGAAGATTTGTATTACCGGCTCAACGTTTTTCCTATTGTTGTACCGCCGCTGCGGGAAAGGAAAGATGATATTTTGCCGCTGGTTGATTATTTTACCGATAAATTTAATAAAAAGCTGGAACTTTCCGCCGCTATTGATGGCGAAGTAAAAGAAATGCTCCTGCGCTACGAATGGCCGGGCAACATCCGGGAGCTGGAAAATCTGATGGAAAGAATGATTCTGCTGGCAAAAAATAATCTGGTCACTGTCCATGAAGTGCCCGCTGAATTTAAAGCCAGCCTGGAGAATGCACTGATTACGCAAGCGGATGCTGAAAAAAAGACCTTTAAAGATTTCATGCGTGGCCATGTGGAAAATGTGGAGAAACAAATGATTATCAAATGCCTGGAAGAATCCGGCGGTAATGTTACTAAAGCTTCTAAACAACTGGGCCTGAGCCGCAAGGGGTTACAGCTTAAAATGATTAGATACGATTTGCGCAAGTGACGGCCTCAAAACCACTCTTCATAACTCACTCTTCATAACTTGACATTGTACCCCATACGTGCTACATAATATCATATGGAGGAATAAAATTATGGCTAAAACAACAACTAAAATAAAAAGCGCTATGGTTCGCGCCCGTATCGAACCAGAGCTAAAGACAAAAGCGGAAAAATATTTTGATATTCTCGGTCTGTCAACCACGCAGGCAATTACGCTGTTCTTCAAGCAAGTCGAACTTCACCAAGGTTTGCCTTTTGAAATAAATATTCCTAATGCCGAAACTGTGGCTGCTATGAAAGAAATAGAAAATGACGGCGGCAAGAAATTCGCTAATGCAGATGAATTATTCAAGCATCTTGGTATTTGATGATGAAGCGAGTTCAAAGCAGCACAGCTTTTGAAAAGGACATTGAAAGGCTGATTAGAAGAAACAAGGATATGGAAAAGCTTAAATCCATAATACGCTCTCTTGTGCGTGGAGAAAAGTTAGATCAAATATATCGTGACCATAAATTAACAGGAAATTATTTTGGTTGCAGAGATTGCCATATAGAATCGGATTGGCTGCTGATTTACAAATATGATGCAGAAACTTTATTCTTAATACGAACCGGAACGCATGCAGACTTATTTAAAAAATAATAATATTTTCGCCTATGGCAAAGACTTCGAAAACAAATAGAATCCCCGATATTCGCAAAGCATTCTCTCGTGTCACAAGTATACTGTCCCCGAAATCAGGCCAATTGTTAGCATGCATTAAATGCATTATCATGTTCGAAGGGAAATACATTTCCGCGTAATCATGTAGAAGGATCTCAAGAAACGACCCGCTCTTCTTCAGGATTTAAATAAAGAGCATCCTCAAGATCTTTCCAGAACTGTTGTCTCTTGTCCGAATCGGCAGGAGAAAGTGCGGGCAGTTCCAGAAATGGGGTTTTGATTCCTTCTTTAGCCAATTCCTCCTCCAGGATCTCAGCCATGATCCCCCGGAGAACCGGGTCTTTTGGATTTTTCTCATATCCTTCTTCGCTATTGGGCGACTCTGTGCCATATCTATTCACCTTGTGCCGACCCCAGTGGATACCGCAGGTGGGGCTGTTTTCCAGGCCGATGAAGCAG
>JANYAY010000104.1 GCA_025361065.1 Deltaproteobacteria bacterium | reverse complement strand
GGAGCCGACGGCGTTCTGGTTTCGGGTTGACACCCGGGTGAATGCCACTATATCTCAGGAAATCTGGTGGCACGGCGCAAGTTTGCGACGTTAAAAAGTTTTCTGAACTACATCGGTGTGGAAGGCGACAGAACATTATTTACCTGGGTTTCCGCCTCCGAAGGCGACAGATGGGCACAGGTCATCAAAGGCGCTACTGAAAAAATAAAGGCACTGGGACCGGCCAAGAAGATGATTAAGAAGATAGGTTAGTCTGATTAAAGATAATAATAAATAAACGGGGAATTCATCACTGTGGAAAACATCGAAACAAAATTGCGGGAAGAAGCAAAAAGGCTGCTTTTGGAAAAGAAAGCCGAAGTGATCATCGGTTATGAAAAAGGCACGCTTCCGTTAACGGCCACGCCGTGTTTTATCACGACGCCGGAAGAAGCCGACAAGCTGGTCTGGAACAACCTCTGTACGCAGAATCTGGCCAAGTTTGTGCACGATCAGATCACGGCTCATAAGAACTCGCAAAAGCGCGTCAAACCCGAAGACCGGAAGAAAAAAGTCGTAGGCGTTGTTGCCCGCGGCTGCACGACCCGTTCGCTCATCATTCACCTGCAGGAAAGACAATATGAACGCGATGAAGTATGTATCATCGGTGTTCCCTGCGACGGTTATGTGGACGGCAAAGGCCTGAAAGTAAAGATTGGCGGCGCAGACATTGTGGACGGAACCATTGATGGCGGCCAGATTAAAATGAAGACATCCGACGGCGATAAGACCGTTGCGCTCAAAGAAATTCTGGCGGAGTGCTGCCTTACCTGCCGTTTCAACAATCCCATTATATCCGATGTCATGATCGGATCACCGGCTCCGGCGATGAATCCCGATGCGGAATACAATGACGTCAAAGAGTTTGAAGCCAAATCCATGGAAGAGCGCTGGGCTTATTTCATCAAGGAAATGGAAAAATGCATGCGTTGCAACGCCTGCCGTCAGGCCTGTCCGTCCTGCTATTGTCCGACTTGTTTTGTGGAACAGAGTCAGCCGCAGTGGGTGGGCATTGGCGAAGACAAGAGCGATACTCAGGTGTTTCAGTTGATGCGCTTGTATCATATGGTCGGACGCTGTGTGGATTGCGGTTCCTGTGTTTCGGTATGCCCGATGGGCGTGGATTTAAGAAAGTACCTCAAGAAGATTGACAAAGACTGCTGGGAAATGTTCGGCAACCGCGCAGGCTCCAGTATGGAAGATATGCCGCCTTTGGGCAGGTTTGATGAACACCACGATAAACAGGATTTTATATACAACCCGTAATTGCTTGATATGATGGAGTTTACATGGAAACTTTTCTGGAAGAAGTAAACAAAAAGATACACGGTGTGCCGCTGCAGGCCTGCTATCACTGCCGGAAGTGCACGGCTGGTTGTCCTACCGCGCAGCACATGGAATATAACCCTAATAAGGTTATTAAAATGATACAGAACGGGCAGAAAGATAAGGTTCTGAATAGTTCGACCATCTGGCTTTGCCTGTCTTGCGAAACCTGCATCACCCGCTGTCCCAATCAGGTGGATATTGCGCGGATGATGGATGTCCTGCGGCAGATGGCCATTGAAGAAGGCATCGGAGCCCGCGAGAAGAATATTTTAAAGTTCCATCAGGCATTTCTTGCCGGAATTAAGCGTGGCGGCCGGATCAATGAACCCATGATGATGGCTCAGTATAAACTCATGTCGGGAGATCTGTTCTCGGATGTTACTCTGGCGCCGGGTATGTTCCTGAAAGGAAAGCTGTCGCTTTTGTCTCCGCGGACAAAGGATATGAAATCAGTTAAAGGTATTTTTGAAAAAACAAAAAATATATAAATAGGGATATTGTTCCGTACCAGGCCAAACGGATTGATACGGTGATGTAACAAGTATAAAAGGAGGCTACTCTCTTGAAAGTTTCATATTATCCGGGCTGCTCGCTGCACGCGACGGGAAAAGAATATGATCAGTCTATGAAGGCCATCAGTCGCGCTCTGGGCATTGAACTGAAAGAAGTTGACGATTGGTCCTGCTGCGGAGCGTCATCCGCACACAGCACCAATTTTGATTTATCAATCGCGCTTTCGGCACGCAATCTCATTAACGCGGAAAAAGACGCGATGGATGTCATGGTACCTTGTGCCGCCTGCTTCAATCGCTTTAAAATGGCCGAACATCATTTAAAAACAGATAAAGATCTCAAAGCAAAGATTGAAGGCGTCGTGGGCGCCAGGTATCAGGGCGGCATTGCCATCCGCAATCCGATTGATATTATCTATAATGAAATAGGCATCGATGCACTTGCGGCAAAAGTTGTCAAACCGCTGGCGGGATTGAAGCCGGTTTCCTATTATGGTTGTTTACTGCTTCGTCCGCCGGAGGTCTGCGAATTTGAAAATTATGAAAACCCCTTCATGCTCGATAAGATGATGGGAACTCTGGGCGCTGATGTGAAAAACTGGTCTTATAAGACGGATTGCTGCGGTGGATCTCTGGCCATCAGCAAAACATCCATCGTTGTGGATATGTGTGACAAGCTGATGAGCGCCGCCAAAGAGGCCGGCGCCAATTGTGTTGTAACAGCCTGTCCGCTGTGCATGGCTAACCTGGATATGCGGCCCAGTAGCAATTTGAAGCTGCCGGTTTTCTATTTCACGGAATTGATTTCACTGGCCATGGGACTTGACGGATCGAAGGAAACCTTTAAATCGCACATGTTTGATCCTCAGCCGCTGCTGAAACAATTGCAGTTGATTTAGTTGAATTGAGAGGATGATTTTTCAAAACCACGGGTATTGGGAATGCCCTTCGCCAGAGGCGGAATAATTCGACCTGCAAGATTCAGTGTGCTTATCTTCTGAAGCTTCGGTCTCATTAAAGTAGAGAAAATTCTAAATTAGGGACAATTATGGAAAAACGTTTGATCAAAAAAGATGCACTAGCGGGCATTGCCAAGAAAATGGCCGGAGATTTCCTGGTTTGGGCGCCGGTAAAAAAAGAGGACAATATTCTTTTTGAACCCCTGCAGAAGGACGGCGAGCCCTACTTTGCGTATTTAAATTCGAAAAACGCGCCGAAAAATGTTTTTTTCCCGCACACGGAAGCCATGATGAAATTTACCCGCACGGAAAAAGGCATGGTGTTTTCGTCGGAAGAAAACAAGGCTGACCAGTCGGTGCTTTTCGGTGTACGTCCCTGTGACGCACACAGCTTCGTGCTCCTCGATAAGCTCTTCGATCAGGAAAAATATAAGGATGGTTATTACATCGCCAAAAGACAAAACACGACGGTTATCTCACTGGCCTGTGTGCAACCGCCTTACGCAACTTGTTTCTGCACTTCAGTAGACGGTGAGCCTGTGTCTTCGGAAGGCGCGGATATTCTGCTCGTGGATATCGGCAGCGATTATCTCGTTGAGTTTATCACTCCCAAGGGAGAAAATCTGGCCAAGTATTTTGGCGAAACTAAAGCCGATGCGGCTGCGGAAACAAAGAAAAATGAGATCGCGGCTAAGGCCAAAGAGGCGATCACCTCCAAAATTCCGGCGCATGAAGTTAAGCCGATTCTGGATAAAAATTTTGACAATCCCTTCTGGAACACGATTCACGGTAAATGTCTGGCCTGCGGTACATGCACTTATTTATGTCCCACCTGTCATTGCTTCGACATCAGCGATGAAGTCAAAGGATCCGACGGAGTGCGCATCCGGTCGTGGGATTCCTGTATGTTCCCGATGTTTACCAAAGAAACGTCGGGTCACAACCCGCGTGTTTCGCAGAAAGAAAGATGGCGTCAGCGCACGATGCATAAGTTCAAGTATTATGTGGACAATTTCAGCGCCATTGCCTGTGTCGGCTGTGGTCGTTGCGTCATGTATTGTCCCGTGAATATTGATATTCGTAAAGTTGTAGAAGATATTTCAAAACTATAAATAGGGAGTTAGTAATGCAAAACCCGTATATACCTTATCCGGTTGTGGTGGATAAAATCATTACTGAAGTCGATACCAAAGACATCAAAACTTTTCGGTTTAAGTTTATCAACCCCGAAGACGAAGAGAAATACAAGTATATCCCCGGCCAGTTCGGCGAACTGTCCATTTACGGCAAGGGCGAATCGCCTATCGGTATCGCTTCTTCTCCGACGCAGAAAGGTTATGTCGAATTTACCGTACAGAAAGCCGGAGTGGTCACTTCGGCGCTCCACGAAATGGAAGAGGGCACGTTAATGGGGCTCCGCGGTCCCATGGGTAATTCCTGGCCGCTGGAATTCCTTGAAGGTAAAAACATTGTCATTGTCGGCGGCGGATTTGCTTTCACCACACTGCGGTCACTCATCAACTACATGATATTCGGTGACAACCGCAAACGTTTCGGCAACATCACGGTTATTTACGGCGCACGCAATCCCGGCCTGCTGCTTTACAAAGATGAATTGATTGAATGGCAAAAGCGGGACGATCTGAATATCAATGTTACAGTCGATAAAGGCGACGCCAACTGGAAGGGCAAAGAAGGTTTTGTTCCCGCAGTATGCAAGGAAGTTGCTCCCAGTAAAGAAAACGCAGTGGCTGTAATCTGCGGTCCTCCCGTAATGATCCGTTTTACACTGCCGGTATTCTTTGATCTGGGTTTCTCCAAGGAGAACATCATTACCTCTCTGGAAATGCGCATGAAGTGCGGCATCGGCAAGTGCGGCCGCTGCAATGTCGGCAGCAAATACGTTTGCAAGGATGGTCCGGTCTTTTCCCTGGCGGAGCTCGATAAACTGACACCGGAATATTAGGATAGTTTTTCAAATCAAATAATGAAAAAAGGGAGCCTGCGTGCTCCCTTTTTCTGTTTGCGGTGTTATGACCTTGCGAAGAGGCCAGTTAGCTCAATGTTTCCTGTAGCCGAAGTTGTGGCAGTCGCTGCATTGGTTCTCCGAAGCTTTATGGACATGATGGCAACTGGCACAATCGGGAAAGGACATATGGGCATTGTGCGGGTTGTGTAGATTGTCCCTGATGGTTTCAGCTTTGGCTACGTTCTTATGGCAGCCCGAACATACAGCAGTAGAGACCGGAGCTGCCGGTTTTTCTTTGTGGCACTGTATACATTTTATTCCTGCTGCCGTATGCCGCTGGCCGAGAAGAACACCTTCTTCATCAGGTGTCTTCTGAGACAAGGCGGCATTGGAGGCAGCAAGAAGGAAAAAAATGGATACCAGTAAGCAAAGTATCTTTGTCCATCTACACATGCGCTTACCCTTTCAATCCTGCTACTTTTTCACCGGCCAGCCAGCCAAACGTATAGGCCCGTCCATGGCTTACCCCGGTGGTTGTAATGGGGTAGTCATTGCAAAAGAAATCGCCGGAGGCATTGCCGGCAGCAAAGAGTCCGGCGATGGGTTTACCTTCCGTATCGAGAACCTGCAATTCGGTGTTAATGCGCAGTCCGTCCATGGTAACCAGCAAACCGGCACCCGTAATGCCGGCGGCAAAAGGAGGTTTGATAATCGCAGTGAGTTTAACCGAGTCCTTACCGAAATCATCATCCACGCCCTTTTGGACCAACTCGTTGTAACGCTTAACAGTGGCGATAAATGTATTCCGGGGGACCTTCATTTTATCGGCCAGCCCTTCCAGCGTATCAGCTTCTACAATGATGCCCTTATTCTTGAATTTCTCGTAATCCTTCATGGACCATAACGGAGTCTTGACCATTTTTTCACAGACTGTGCCATGGAGCTTGTCTTTATCCGTATCCCAATTTGCATCCCAGACAGTCCATTTTTTGGCTTCAGGCTGCCCGATGTCCTGATTGGCGGTGTATCCGAAAGGTGCATCTTCGTTGGCATAGCGCTCGCCCAGCAGATTGACGTTCAAAAATGGTTGGCGCGCGATGTTCACTACGCTGTCCCTGAAACCACCCGGCACGGTGGAAAATCCGTCCCAGAGCATGGGAGCATCCGTCTCCTGTTTTGCTCCGCCGATCCACATGCCCATAACGATGCCATCACCCATATCGCTTCCTTCCGGGTACCCATTACCGGTGATCTTAAGGCAACGGGGTGAGTATTTCTCCTGCATCTCGCGATTATTGGCATAACCTCCTGAACAGATAATGACGCCTTTGGCGGCGTCCACCTGGACGTATCCGTCTTTTCCCTTGGCGACCAGGCCGGTCACCTTACCTTTTTTATCTTTCCGGATCAATTGCACAGCCGGTGTTTCATAAAGAATCTCAACACCCTTTGCCTTGACGTACTTCTCCATCATGCCGCACAGAGTAAAGTTCCAGCCGGGCAGGAACTGAACTGCCGAAGGATATTCCGTATAAGGCCAGTACGATTTATTGTCCGTATCCACATAATACTTGATGCCGGCCGCATCAGCTATATCAAGCAGTTTGTCCATGATCCGTCCGTGCTCGTCGAGATAGAGCTTAATGAGCCTTGCATTGGCATGGTAGGCTCCGAAACGCATGATTTCAGCCATGAACCGGTCTTTGGGAATCGCTATATTTTTTGATTTATGCAGACGGTCGTCAATAGATGCATTCCAGCCGCCGTGAAAGGTAAACGTTTTCCTTTTTTCCAGAATAACAACTTTGGCTCCCTTGTCGGCAGCCGCAGAGGCGGCGCACAGTCCGGCCAGTCCCGCACCCAGAACGGCAACATCCACCGACTTTTTAATCTTGATCTTGCTTGCCGGAATGGGAGAGGGAGGCGTATCAAAAGAATATTTCTTGCACGCTCCAGATACTGCATTGTTTGAGGCAGTGGCGCTCTCCGCAATCTTGGGTGTAAACCCGGTAATACCGGCCAGCAACCCGGCGGCCCCGACAGTCAATGATCCTTTCAGAAAATCGCGGCGCCCTTTCTCGTAATCTCTCTTCTTCATTTGTTACCTCCTTAGTTCTAGATATTTGAACGGAAATTTCCATTAATTAGTAATGCTATAAATATGCCATATTAAATATTCAAATAATTCGGCATGATATGAAAAATGGAGAAGATTAAACATCATATATGATAGAAAATAAATGCGATATATGGTATTAGGCTCTTAAATATCAAATATCTCATTATGGGCATTATGAGGGGGATGGATTGTGATCAATAAACTGGATTTCTTCAATCAGGCGACGCTGCGCATTTGCGGCAGCCTGGACATTGGCGAGGTCGCTCAGACATGCCTGGACTATCTGGAGCAATACATTCCTCTGGATGGTGTCATGATGAATTACTATGATGAAAAAAAAATGTCTATTGTAATCATGACCATCAAAACCAGGATACCTCTGAATACACAAATTAAAGAGGTACCAATGTCGCCGGAAGTGCATCGGAGATTTAAAAAGTGGAAAAGGAAGGTTAATATTTTTAACAATGCGGAAGAGTATACGATGCCGTTTACGGTATGGCAGGTTCTCGGACTGATTGAAAAATCAAGTCTGGTCATGTTTCCCGGATTTAAAGGGCGGAGACTGGGGCAGATTGACTTCTTTGTGCGCGGACGCAACCGGTACACGGAAGAGCATGCCCACCTGATCAATCTCCTTTATAATCCCTTCTGCATTGCCATGGCCAATAGCCTCCAGTACCAGGAAATTGTCAACATCAAGGATCTGTTTACCGACGACATCCGCCAACTGCGTCATGAATTGAAACAGACTGCCGATAATGAAATCATCGGTTCCGGCGGAGGGCTGCGTAATGTAATGGATGCGGTATCCCAGGTTGCCCCGCAGGCAACTCCCGTGCTTTTGCTTGGTGAAACCGGCGTGGGCAAGGAGGTTATTGCCAACAAGATTCACTATTCATCACCGCGCAAAGACGGTCCCTTTGTGAAAATCAACTGCGGCGCCATTCCCGAAGGACTCATCGACAGTGAGCTTTTCGGACATGAGAAGGGCGCCTTCACCGGAGCCCTTTCCCGAAAATACGGCCGTTTTGAGCGCGCTCATCTGGGCACAATATTTTTGGACGAGGTGGGTGATCTACCGGTTTCCGTTCAGATTAGATTATTAAGGGTGCTGCAGGAGAAAGAAATTGAGAGGGTGGGCGGGACAAAACCAATCAAGGTGGATGTGCGCGTCATTGCCGCCACTCACAGGAACCTGGAGACTCTGGTCCGCGAAGACTTTTTCCGGGAGGATCTCTGGTTCCGGCTTAACGTTTTTCCCATCCATATTCCGCCTCTGCGGGAACGAAAATCGGATATACCGACACTGATCCACTATTTCATCATGAATAAATCAAGAGAGCTGAATCTGCGAATAACTCCCGAACTGGCGTCGGGCACTATGGAAAATCTCATTGCCTATCACTGGCCGGGAAATGTGCGTGAGCTGCAGAACATTGTGGAACGGGCTCTGATCCGGACGCGCATCACCGACCATTCCCAGCCGCTCCGTTTCGATGAGTTTTCTTCGCCCCCAAATTTGCCGGTCAGACGCTTCCTGCCCGAACCAGGTAAAATGTTTCTTAGCCTCGATCAGGCCATGAAGCAACACGTCCAGAATGCTCTTGATATTGCCAAGGGCAGGATTCAGGGAGAAGGCGGTGCCGCGGAACTTCTGGGAATAAACTCCAACACGCTGCGGCATCGTATGCGCATGCTCGAAATTCCCTATGGAAGAAAGCGAGAGAAAGTTTGAATCAACAAATAACGCTGGTCTTCTTTCGTCATCGCTGCCATTTTTAGCTTCGTGCAATTTACCTGCAGAGAGTTCCTTGATTTATTTTTTTGAATATTATAGATTTTAAACCGTATTCTATTGACAGGAAGAGATTTTTCCCTGGAGGCAGGGGCTTTAGTTTTTTCGTTGAGGTCGCCGGGAGGAGGAACTAGATTCGATGGGAATAATTTATGACACAGCCATTTTGATTAAAGCTGAGCGCAACGGCACTGATCTGACGAGGTTATTGAACGGGGGAATGAATGGCCCGTACGGCATTAGTGTTGTGAGCATCGCGGAACTTCTGCACGGCGCGCACCGCGCTGATACTGAGGCACGCAGGGCAAACCGGTTCACATTTGTGGAAAACCTTTGTGCAATGGTACCTGTTTTTGATTACGATATGGAGGCAGCGAAAATATTCGCAGAAATCTCGAGCAGCACGGCACGCCGGGGGATATCCATCGGAATCAATGATTTGATCATTGCCTCCACGGCAATAGCGCACGGATATTCCGTAATGACCATCAACAAGAAAGATTTTGAAAATATTGAGGGCCTCCATTTGGAGATTCCGCCTTCCGGAGAATAAGAAGAAACAAGGAGTATTGCTATATGACACAACCGACGACCCCAACCCCAACCGATTTTATCCGTGACATCATCGAAGACGGTCTGCGGACGAACAAACACGAAGGGCGTGTTGCCACCCGTTTCCCACCCGAGCCCAACGGCTATATCCATATTGGACATGCCAAGTCGGTTTGCCTCAACTTCGGCATTGCGCGGCAGTATCAGGGGACTTGTAATCTCCGGCTGGATGATACTGACCCGCTGGGCGAGTCTACGGAATATGTGGAATCGATCATCTCCGATATCCGCTGGCTGGGATTTGACTGGGAAAACCGCCTGTTTTATGCCTCGGACTATTTCGAACAGCTTTATCAATTTGCCGTTGAACTCATTAAAAAAGGCGAAGCTTATGTTTGCAGTTTAAGCGCCGATGAAATAAGGGAGTACCGCGGAACATTTACGGAGCCGGGCAGGGAAAGTCCTTATCGGAACCGCCCGGTGGAAGAAAATCTGGATTATTTTTCCCGGATGCGGCAAGGTGAATTCGAGGATGGCGCTCATGTTCTGCGGGCCAAAATTGACATGGCTTCGCCCAACATAGTCATGCGTGATCCCATTATTTACCGCATCAAACGGGAACCTCACTACCGCACGGGAAATCAATGGGTGATTTATCCGATGTACGACTTTGCCCATTGTCTTTCCGACGCCCTGGAAGGAATCACCCACTCCATCTGTACCCTGGAGTTCGAAAACAACCGTCCCTTATACGACTGGATCGTAGAGAGGCTCATCCCGGACAACCGGCCGCAGCAGATCGAATTCGCCCGTCTCAGTTTGAGTTATACGGTTCTCAGCAAGCGCCGGCTTATTGAATTGGTGCAGAAGAATTATGTGCAGGGATGGGATGATCCGCGTATGCCCACCGTGACGGGAATGCGGCGCCGGGGCTACACATCCGAGGCCATCCGCAAATTCTGTGCGGAGATCGGCGTGGCCAAAAACGACAATCTGATTGATGTATCCCTGCTGGAACATTGCGTCCGCGAGGATTTGAATGAAAAGGCGCCTCGGGTGATGTGTGTTTTGCGGCCTCTGCGGGTGGTGATAGACAATTATCCGGAAGGCCGAGTCGAACAGATGGAGAGCCAAAACCATCCGCAGCGTCCCGAGCTTGGAGTAAGACAGGTTCCCTTTTCCAGGGTGCTCTATATTGAACGCGACGATTTTATGGAGAACCCACCCAAAAAATATCATCGCCTCGGTCCGGGTCGGGAAGTCCGCCTGCGCAATGCTTATGTCATAAAATTGGAAAGCATGGTGCGAGACGAGCTGACCTCCGAGGTGATTGAGTTACATTGTACCTATGATCCTCAGACCCTGAATGGACCACCGGCAGACGGGCGCAAAGTGCAGGGCGTGATTCACTGGATTTCCGTACAGCATGCCGTGCCCGCTGAAGTACGTTTATACGACCGGTTGTTTACTATTGAGGATCCGGGCAGCGAAGAAGAATTTGTGCAATATCTGAACCCGGGTTCCGTGGAGATACTGACGACCTGCTATGCGGAGTCAACCCTTAAAAATGTAGAACCGGGGAACAAATATCAGTTTGAGAGGCTGGGGTATTTTTGTGTTGATGAAAAGGATTCACAAGCAGGCCGGCCTGTCTTCAATCGCATAGTACCACTGAGGGATTCATGGGCTAAGATTACAAAAGAATGAATTTGGCTGGGGAACAAGGGCTCGAACCTTGATTAACGGAGTCAGAGTCCAAATTAAACAAATTTTTAACCCCTTGATCTAAGGTCCGATTTCCCGTAAGTACCTATAAATAAATAAAAAAAGCAGTTCTGTTAAGTCCCGTCTATTCTATCTGTTCCCCTTCTCTTCCTTCTCTTCCTTCTCTTCCTTCACTTCTATCACGATTTTATCACACGAAGACACTGGATTAATAGTCCACCGCTCCTTATAAATTAATAGTTGTATCGGCAACTGATGCCAATAATCCCGTCTTTTTCTATCTTGTAGACGAGACGGTGCTCGTCGTTGATCCGTATGTTACATATTTGCTATCTCTTCCAAAAGCTTTAAAAGCCGCGGCAACCGTGCTTGGTTTGCATGATCGGGTAGCAATTGTCCTGGAATCGCATCAAGAAAATTTTCATCAGTCAAGAATATTCGAAACGTTCTGGAAAGAAAAGTTTTTAATTCGTCAGAGGAACTTTTAATTTCATCAACGATTTCTCGACGCCCATCCAGAACAGTTATAATATCTTCCATGTCGTGACTGGCCACATAATCTCCCTCGCCACGCCCCTTAAAAGCTTCGATTTTGGTTGCAAGAAAATAGGGGGGAGTGACAAGTTTTATTGTAAGCTCTTTTTCTAGCTGCGCATAATTTGCATTCTCAATGGCAGGCAGATACCAATGGTTGGAGAATCCGAGAATATCCTCTTGAGTAGGCATGACATCAACTTTAATACCATTGACTAGCCAGCGACATAACGGCGCATCTTCACTAATATCATTTCTAAAACCCTTGCTTCGAAGATCTGCCTCAAGCTTGGAGTATTCCATCCTTGTATCAATATCAATAATGACATCCACATCCTTTGTCACCCGGACTTCAGGCATCGCAGGGTCCGTAATGAATAAACCCGTGGCACAACCACCGACGAAAACCACTTTTTCCCTAAGATTGCCAAGTCGTCTGGCTACAGTGGTGATCATTTGGATATTCACATCTCTAGTATTGATCATGATGATTCCAAGCGTGCTTTGAGTTCTTTGATGGCGATTTCTCTTTCACGGGTTCTTCCATCGCGGATTGCATCAACTAAGGCCAATAATTCATAAAGCTTTCTATCTTTTAAAGCAGCCTTCGGAACAGATTTATAAAGAGGCGAAAATTCATATCCACGGACAGTGCCTTCCGGATCAGGCCATACGGGAGGAGGTTCTGTTGGTTGAGAAATAATGTCTTTCAGAGGGGGAGCTGCGTATGAGGTAGGAATGCCTCTGGTAAGGCCACCATGATCTGGTGGATAGGCATATTTAATGCCGTGAATGAGAAATTCTTCAAAAGATTTCTTCAGAGTATGCCCTTTCTGTGAGCCCATTAAATGGGCTGCAGCTGCACGCCTCGTACCTGCATGGACCTCGGACGTGCTCATGTACAAATCACGGGCCAGAGATTCATAGGACCACTGAACTTTCCCGATGGAGACGAGTTTCAGGAGAATAAATATATCTTGAGGTTTAAGAATCATGGCGAGATCATATTCGCTATTCGCGAATAGCGCAAGATATTTTTCAATTTAATATTTTTTGAGCTTTGTAGACTGATGTTCACCTATAGAATTGATCAAAGTTTAACTCCACCAACATTAATTCGTTGAGCATGCCGCGATAAATGCCTATTCCGGCGAAATCGGCCACGTGTTCCAGATGAAATCGGCCATTGATTCCAGTTGAAACAAGACCAGTTGATCGGAGCGGAGCGACGCTGGTTTTTGTAGTCAGATTCTCGCTTACACTTTATCAATTATTCTAATTTGACAAAGATTTCGTCCATTATAAAGAGTGCAAGGGTCATCGATTTTACTAAAGCCTTACCAGTATCAGAAACAGGATAATATTTACTTGTGTATACTTTTGCTTGACATTTTTATTGTGAGAAAAAGGCACGGTAAGTAAAAAGCGTTTTTGGATTTATTATCTAAGTGATTGATTTTATTTGGCTGGGGAACAAGGGCTCGAACCTTGATTAACGGAGTCAGAGTCCGTCGTCCTACCATTGAACGATTCC
The DNA here is from genome assembly GCA_025361065.1 of Deltaproteobacteria bacterium. Taxonomy (GTDB): domain Bacteria; phylum Desulfobacterota; class Syntrophia; order Syntrophales; family Smithellaceae; genus MVRV01. The sequence goes on along the minus strand of JANYAY010000104.1, from coordinate 4,761 downwards.
CCAGCAAGGAATATTGAAGAGTCATGCCCGTTCGGTTCTTTGTTGCATGAACCTGTCTGCGAGCGCGGTGAATATAATGCGATTGATTTTTTATGTCAACAAATTTTCTTCACAAGAACAATATTTTAGCTTTTTTTTGTTTTCTGCAATGGAATCGGGCATCTATCCAGGCGAATACCTGAAGTTTGCCCTAGATGAACTCCGTTTCTAATTAACCGGCAGTTGCCCGGGGCTGTCGGGATTTCTTTTGGACGTCATTCAATTTTGAAATTGCGATTTCTGCTCTTATATGTTAGGAAGCGGCGCATTGATCAGAATAGTTAAGAGAGCTGGAATTAAGAAAATTATAGATAATATCCAACAAATGTTTACAACGTCAGGAGAGAAGAAGCTTTGAATAAGATTATTGAAAATACAAAATTATCCGAAAGCGTAGTCAAAATGGTGCTGGAAGCGCCGGTAATCGCTCAAAAGAGAAAGGCCGGCCAGTTCATTATTTTGAAAATTAATGAAAAAGGGGAACGCATTCCCCTGACCATCGTCGATTCCGATAGCCAGGCCGGAACAATTACCATCATTTATCAGGTTGTGGGCAAGACGACGGCAGCCCTCTCCCTGCTTAAAGCAGGTGAGGCCTTACAGGATTTGCAGGGGCCGCTCGGCAATCCTACTGAAATTGAAAATTATGGCAAAGTAGTTTGTATCGGCGGCGGTGTCGGCGTCGGCGTTGTTTATCCGCTGGCGGTTGCCTTGAAAAAAGCCGGCAACGCAGTTATTTCCATTATCGGTGCACGCACAAAAGATTTGATAATCCTGGAAAAAGAAATGGAAAAAGTCTCCGATAAATTGATTGTTGCCACTGATGACGGCAGCTATGGATTTCATGGCTTTGTCAGCGCAGTGTTGCAGCAGCTCATTGACAAAGGTGAAAAGATTGATCGTGTTTATGCTATCGGCCCGGTGCCGATGATGAAAGTGCTTTGCGATGTAACGAAAGCCCCGGGAATCAAGACGATCGTCAGCCTCAATTCCATTATGGTCGATGCCACCGGAATGTGCGGAGCGTGCCGCGTTTCCGTAGCCGGGAAAACAAAGTTCACTTGTGTCGATGGTCCCGAATTTGACGGCCATGACGTCGATTTTAAATTATTATCTAACCGCCTGAAGATGTATTGCGATCCCGAACGCGAGGCGTACGAAAATCATAAGTGTGGGTGTGATGGAAACTAAAGAGATAAAAGAAAAAAAGGAAAAAGTGCCGCGGCAGAAAATGCCCGAGCAGGAGCCGCAAAAAAGAATCCGCAATTTTGAAGAAGTGCCCTGCGGTTATTCGTCAGAGACGGCAATCACGGAAGCAAAGCGCTGTATCCAGTGCAAAAAGCCCGGCTGTATTGCGGGTTGTCCGGTGGACGTGAAGATCCCCGAGTTTATCTCGGAAATTGCCGAAGGCCATTTTATCGAAGCGGCATGGAAATTAAAGGAAACAAACGGTCTGCCCGCCGTATGCGGACGCGTCTGCCCGCAGGAAGATCAATGCGAGAAATTCTGCATCCTGGGCAAGAAGGGCGAGCCGGTGGCGATTGGCCGCCTGGAGCGTTTTGCCGCCGATTTTGAGCGCAACAGCGGCAGCGTGGAAATTCCCCCGGCAGTTAAATCCAACGGCAAGAAAATAGCGATAGCCGGTGCCGGTCCCTCGGGACTGACAATTGCCGGCGATCTGGTTAAACTGGGCTATGATGTAACTATTTTTGAAGCACTGCATAAAGCCGGCGGTGTGCTGGTATACGGCATTCCGGAGTTTCGCCTGCCGAAAGCGATCGTGGAAGCGGAAGTGGAATATCTGCGCAAGCTGGGTGTCAAGATCGAAACTAATTTTGTTATCGGCCGCACCAAAACTATCGACGAGCTCTTTGAGGAAGGCTTTAACGCCGTTTTTATCGGCGTGGGCGCAGGCGCCCCCGTTTTCATGGATATCCCGGGCGAAAATTTGAGCGGCATTTATTCCGCCAATGAATATCTGACTCGTTCCAATTTAATGAAAGCTTATCTGTTTCCCGAATATGATACACCGATTGTTCGCGGCAAACGCGTTGCCGTTATCGGCGGCGGCAATGTGGCCATGGATTCCGTGCGCACGGCATTGCGGCTCGGCGCCGATAGGGCGATGATCATTTACCGCCGCACTGATGTGGAGATGCCCGCCCGGAAAGAGGAAGTCCATCATGCGCAGGAAGAAGGCGTGGAATTCCTGATGCTGACTGCACCCGTGGAGTACATTGGCAATGAAGCGGGATGGGTGACCGGCATGAAGTGCCTCAAAATGGAACTGGGCGAACCGGATGCCTCCGGCCGCAGAAGCCCCGTGCCCATCAAAGGCTCCGAATACATAATTGACGTTGATACCGTCGTTGTCGCCGTAGGCACGATGGCTAATCCGATCATACCTGTAACTACACCCGGACTGGAGACGAACAAAAAAGGCTATATAGTGACCAAGGATGAATCGGGGCTCACCAGCCGGGAAGGCATTTATGCCGGCGGCGACATTGTGACCGGTTCGGCAACGGTAATCTTAGCCATGGGAGCCGGCCGCAATGCTGCCCAGGCGATCCACGAATATTTGTTGAAAAAGTAATCCTTATGCCGCCTGTAGTTGACATTTTACAAGCGCCAACTGCCGATAAAGAAAGTTCCGTATTTAGAAAGTGCATCCCATCCGGGGTGCACTTTCTATTTGTGCCTAACCTCATCTACTACTCTGAGGCTTCTCTGACGAAATTATCCTTTGACATACTTGATGGCAATACGTATAATGCACGTGTAATGGAGGTGCGATATGCAAAAGAAATTAACCATAACAGTCGATGAAGAAGTTTACGCAGGGCTTCATAAGGTAATTGGAGCACGCAAAATAAGCAGATTTGTTCAGGAAATAGTGCGTCCTTATGTTGTCCGACCGGATTACGAGTCTGACTATGCCGAGATGGCCAAAGACAAAAAGAGAGAGAAGGAAGCCTTAGAGTGGGCTGAGATTAATATCAAGGACATGGATCATGAAGCGATGTGAAATTTGGTGGGTAAATTTTGATCCTTCTGTAGGTGGAGAGATTAAAAAGAAACGTCCTGCCGTAATTATCAGTAACAATGCATCAAACAAATTCTTAAATAGAGTTCAGGTTGTCCCCCTTACAAGCAACACAGATCGTCTTTATCCAAGTGAGGCCCGGGTGGTTTTTGACGGCAAAGAAAGCAAGGCTATGGCAGATCAACTGGCCACCGTAAGCAAATTACGGCTGCTCAATTGTGCCGGAATTCTTTCAGAAGAGGACATGCGCAAAATTGAGGAAGCCGTTAAAATTCAAATCGGTATTCAGTAATAAAAGATGCCGACAAAAGCGTTAAAAATGGGGAAAGATGAATTATGGCAACTGAAACCAGGAAAAACGCGAAGATTCTCACGTTCATCATTTTCCATGTTTTATAACTTAATATCGTAATAAGCGGAATTTCGTAAATTATTTGTAATAAGCGGAAAATGGGGCAAGCAATTTTCCATGTTTTGCCCTTTAATATCACAATAAGCGGAAAATTTTCCGTCTATTACACTGTTATCTATGAGGAAATAAATTGGAAGTAATTAAATTTGCGGTCGATGAAAAACCCTATGCCTGTTGGGACTGGGAATTACAAGAAAAGAACTTAGAATTCTTGGAAGGAATTGACCCCGGATATTTCAAATATGTTTCTGAAATCAACATTGGAAATATTGATAATGACTATAAGCACAAAGCTGCAATTGCATTAAGGCTGGCATTTTCACATGGGTTAGAAACGTTATTCGCCTTACTATGTTCAGTAGTTCAAGCACCACAATGCTCAATCGGATGGCTGCTTTCTTATAATAATTATCAACTTAATAATCTCGTGAATAAAATATCAAACAATGAGCCATGCCACACTCTTTTCATAAAATCACCAGTCACATGGAATGATTTGGCTAAGTGTATTCATTCTAATTTAGGATATGAAAAAGAAAAAGTAGAATGGATTCAAAATGGTTTTGGAAAGGTATGGACGCGCTTCGCTAGAGAATTCACCGATGTAAACACCTCACTTGAATATAACGGAATAAAACACGGACTTCGAGCCAGACCTGGTGGATTCCATCTAGCAATTGGGCCGGAAGAAACACATGGCGTTCCTGCACCCCCGGAGAAAATGCAATCATTAGGTGGTAGTACATTTGGGTCAACATACTTTGTTAAAGAACATACGATAACAAATGATAAACTTAATTTCCGCCCACGAAGAAATTCTCGAAATTGGAGCCCTCAAAATATAGCCTATGGTCTTTTTTTTATATCAATGTCAATTCAAAACATCACGAGTTGGTTGCGTGTTTACAATGGTGCTTCGCAAAACAAATGTACATTTGAACATCCCACTTCAATAGATGCATTTGAATTACCATGGAAAGAATCAGTTGGTGTAACTCATGCTAGCTTTGATCTTATAATCGAAGCAGCACATATAAAACCTTTTACCCAAGAGGAAATACTTAACCATTATAAAGAAATTTAGAGATAACAAAAGCAATACACCCGATCGCTACGCTCCGGGTGATTTTTTCGTTGAACCTGTAGAAAAAGTCAGTTTTGACATTTAAAACACTTGAACAATACCGGCAATCTATTATAGGAATACTCATCACATTTGAATCCATACCTGAGGTTTTGCCGTGGCCCGATACAAGTCATATTC
>JANYAY010000097.1 GCA_025361065.1 Deltaproteobacteria bacterium | reverse complement strand
CTGTCTGCTAATAGAAGATTGATTTTAAAGATTGCTTTACACCTAATAATTAAAAAAAGAATATACGTCATTTTCTTTATGTGAAAAATGGGGCTTGCTTTTTTACATAGAGGTGTGACGGACTTTTTACGAGACCATCACAGTTAAAATCACAAATTGCTGCTAAATCCTGGTGAGCTGGCGGTATTTGATCCGGTGTGGCTGATTCGCTGCCGCGCCCAGCCTGTTTTTGCGGTCTGCTTCGTATTCTGAATAGTTGCCGTCAAACCAGAGGGTTTTGCTTTCTCCTTCAAAGGCCAGAATATGCGTACAGATTCTATCTAAAAACCAGCGATCATGGCTGATAACCACGGCGCAGCCGGCAAAATTCTCCAGAGCATCTTCCAGGGCGCGCAGCGTATTGACATCCAGATCGTTGGTCGGCTCGTCGAGCAGAATAACATTGGCGCTTTCTTTCAACATTCTGGCCAGATGGACGCGGTTGCGTTCTCCACCGGAAAGCATGCCTACTTTTTTCTGCTGATCGGTGCCGGATAAATTAAAGCGGGAAACATAAGCGCGCGAATTTACCTGTCTTGAGCCTATGGCGATAATTTCCTGTCCGTCGGAAATCATCTCCCAAATGGTTTTATTGGGATCAAGAGCATCGCGGCTTTGATCCACATAGGCCAGTTTCACCGTATCGCCGATGCGGAATGTCCCTGAATCCGGTTTTTCCTGACCGGTTATCATCTTGAAAAGCGTGCTTTTCCCGGCACCGTTGGGACCGATGACGCCAACAATTCCTCCGGGCGGCAGGCTAAAGGACATGCCATCCATCAGCAATTTATTGCCGAATCCTTTGGTCACATTTTGCGCTTCAATGACGAGATCGCCGAGGCGGGGGCCGGGAGCTATGAAAATCTCATGAGTTCTGGATTCTTTTTCCTGATTCTGTCCCAGCAGTTCTTCATAAGCCTGAATACGGGCTTTGGATTTAGCATGGCGGCCCTTGGGCGACATTTTGATCCATTCCAGCTCGCGTTCGAGTGTTTTAACTCTTTCTCCTTCTACTTTTTCTTCATTCTTCAGACGGTTTTGCTTTTGCGCAAGCCAGGAAGAATAGTTGCCCTGCCAAGGGATGCCCTGACCGCGGTCCAGTTCCAGAATCCAGCCGGCGACATTATCGAGAAAATAGCGATCGTGGGTTACGGCAATAACAGTGCCCGCATATTTTTGTAAATGATGTTCCAGCCAGGCCACAGATTCGGCATCCAGATGGTTGGTCGGTTCGTCGAGCAGTAAAATATCGGGATTTTGCAGAAGCAGACGGCACAAAGCGACGCGGCGTTTTTCGCCGCCGGAGAGGACTTGCACCTTTGTATCACCCGGGGGGCAGCGCAACGCATCCATGGCCATTTCCAACCGGGAATCGATATCCCAGGCGTTTAGGGCATCGAGCTTTTCCTGAACGGCAGCCTGCCTATCGCATAATTTGGCCATTGCCTCATCATCCATGGGCTCGGAAAACTGCTCGTTGATTTTATTGTATTCGCTGATGAGATCGATCGTGCTTTGCACACCTTCCTCAACAATCTGTTTAACTGTTTTTGTGTCATCGAGTCTTGGCTCCTGTTCCAGATAGCCTACGGTATATCCGGCGGAAAGAATGGCCTGGCCAAGGAAATCATTATCTACGCCTGCCAGTATTTTGAGAAGAGAACTTTTGCCGGAACCGTTTAAACCCAAAACACCGATCTTGGCTCCGTAGAAATAGGACAAATATATGTCTTTGAGCACCGGTTTCTTATCGTATATTTTACTTACCCCGATCATGGAGTAAATAACTTTATTTGCCTCAACAGCCATTATGAATAATCCTCCAGCGGCCAAGCGCTAATTTAAATATAAGGGAAAATATTTTGGATGACGATATTAAAATTGTCCCGGACGTTTTCCTTGCCGGCGACAATGCCCATATGTCCGGGAAAAAGCAACTCGCAATCGAGCTGAGAAAAAGAAATAATGCTCTTTTTTAACAAGGTGCCATTGCCTCCGGGAAAGTCGGTTCGGCCGATATTCTGCTCGAAAATAACATCGCCGGAGAACAAGGCTTTTTGCGCGGGCCAGTAAAGCCCGATGGAACCGGGAGAATGACCGGGAGCCAAAATGATTTCAAATTGTTGATCGCCCAAAGTAGTGCTGCCTTCCTCCAGCAGGAAGTTAATATTCATTTGGGGAACTGTAATTCCAAAGAGACCGTATAGCTCGCCGCCAACGCCCTTTAAAAATTCCAGCTCCTTCCGGTGCAGCGCGATCTTAACCGTTTCGGCATCAAACAACTCAGAGGCCTGTAGATGGTCCGGATGAGAATGAGTGTTGATTATGTAAGAAATATCTTCCTTCCTGATACCATCAGCCGACATCCGGCTAAGTAAGTCCGGCAGGTAGCGGGATAGTCCCGGATCGATTAAAGCGTTTACTCCACCGCCAATATAATAACTGTTACAATTATTGTCGAAGTTGTTTGTCCATTCATAGACGCAAATGTCATTCTGTAGCTTCATGGTCTATCCTTTCTTTTTTGGTTTCTTGTCGGGGATGTTTTTTTTCAGCCAGTTAGCGATATCCTTTGCCGACTGCTCCCAGCCAGTCTCCAGCATCGGCAGATGGGCGAATTGTTCGTAAGATATATAATCAGCCTGTAAAAATTCGGCTAATTTTTGTTCCATTGATTCCGGAGCCATGACGTCAAGCTTACAGCCGATAACCAGTTCGGGGCATTTTATTTGAGCCGGATCAACAAATACGCCCTGGGCTATCTGATAGCCGACCATCAATGATTCGGCAACAAACATGCGGAAAATTTCTTCTCTTTCGGCTTCATCAATATTGTTGAGCAATGTTTTTTCCGCCATAAAAGCCGATGTCGCCGCTGGTGTAAAATTCATCATATCCCACACAGATTTCATCATTGTTCCCGGATCAAGCAGATCGGCATGCATTTCCAGCGGAACACCGAAAGGCGGAGAACTGGCGATAGTAATCAGTGCTTTTACGGACTTAAATTTCATGGCTGTTTTCAGGGCAATTAACCCGCCCATGCTGTGGCCGATCAAGACACAATTTTCGATCGCCAACTCCCGCATTACCCTTTCCACATCTTCAACATAATCTTCAATTGTTGTGTGTGCCAAAGCAAATTCCTGATCAGAAGGATGATGGCCGCGCAAATTAATGGCATAACTTTGCCATCCTGCCCGGGCAAAAAACTGCAGATAATTTTTCAAATATTCGCTCGTGCCGCCAGCGCCATGAATAAATAGTAAAGGATAAGAATATTTTATGATTTTCGGCTGGTGGTTATCGACAGCCAGATTATCTATTTTAATGCGTAACAATCATTTATGCCTTTTCCCCCAAAATACAGCTATGCTGATGGTTGGGTGTATTCACTATTTTGCTTCTTTGGAACAAATATCCAAAGAAGAATGTATAATAACAAACCTGTACCCCAGATAAGCAGAAGCAATGTAAATATCAGGCGCCAAGTCCAGGAAGGGATAGGAGTGTGTTCGCCCAGACCGCCGCATACTCCGCCAATCCAGTGGTCTTTTTGCGATCTGGTTAATTTTTGCAGCCAGTTTTGTGAAATCATAAATTTTCTTCTAAACTTTTAATTGAAATTTCTTGTATATCCGGTTGAATCGGATAAAAAATAATTGCTGCATATAGCCTAATTATTCCATTATTTAACAGGGAAAAGTTTTTTTAACGGCAAATCCGCGGTAGAGTGAGCTATCTTGATGATTTTCCCCTCCTTATCAATCAAGACCATTGTCGGAACACCGACAACATTATAGCTGTTCGCAACTTCGCCGCTTTCATCGAGCAGAATTTTAAAGGTAAGAGCGTTGTTTTTGGCAAATGTGGCTACCTTTCCCCGTGGTTCCATTATGTTAATGTAGGTAACTTCCATGCCCAGTTTAGTGTAAGTTTCATATATTTCTTTATACGGAGCCAATTCGCCGCGGCAGGAAGGGCACCAGGTAGTGCCAAAAAAAATTAAAACTGGTTTCCCCCGTTGATTGCTCAGTTTGAAAACACTGCCCTGTATGCTTTTCAATGAAAAATCGGGAGCATAAACATTGGCTGTCTTAAAGGGAGCATTAGGAATGAACTGCCCTAGAGAATAGTTTGCCGGAAATAAAACCAGCAAAGTGAGTGTAAGGAGCGTCAGATTAATTTTTTTCATAATTTTTAAATCTTCAGGAAGAAAGTGTCCCGGCAGTATACAGGAAATATTCACCTGCACCAATCAATAACCAGCCGAAGATATAGTTTATTTTAGTCATCCATTTCCCGGAGTGGGGCAAGGCGGCGATTAAACCGGCAAAAGTCCCGGCAATAATCAGCAAGGTGCCCATCCCGAAAGCAAAAACAAAAAGCAGACTCATGCCCATAATTAAATTGCCGCGCATGGCTACAAAACCCAACAAAACGGCCAATACCGGTGCGGTGCAAGGGCCGATAATTATACCGGATGTGGCGCCGATTAAAAAACTGCTGAAAACGCCTTTTTTCTTATTGCCGCCCGTTAATCGCACAAGCTTTTGCGGGACGGGAAGAGATATGTTAAAGACATCCAGCATCGCCAAACCCATAAAAATACATAAGTTAGCCATAATAAAATATGTCCACGGCGTTGTCTGCATCTGTCCGAAAATTCTGCCGGAGAAGACAGCGATAGCTCCCATGAGTGAGTAGGTAACAGCGAGGCCTGATACATAAACCAGGGAAAGAAAAAGACCGCGCAGTTTGGAAGGTGATCCCTGGGCTCCGATAAATCCGACAGTGATCGGAATCAGGGGGTATGTGCAAGGAGTAAATCCGACTAAAACACCACCAATGTAGGCAGCCAGAAATGCCAGAAGGATGGATCCCTGCAAATGTAATTGCAAATTGCCCAGTAGATCTTCAATCATTCATTTACTCGAATAAAAATTTGTTTTACCCAGAATAGGTAAATTGTGCAAAGTCGTCAAGTAGTATTGTTGAAAATATTAATACATCAGCCCATGTTTTCCAAAATCAAGCTACACTATACAGTAAGATTTATGTATAGAAAGGGATCACGTTTTCTGCTAATATATTACATCAGGAAGAAAAAAAGAATATGAAAAAAATTACCATAGGACTTTCCATAGCGGCTATATTAGGGCTGATTGTTGTCTTTTTTATTTTTGAACAGAAAACTGTGTCAATAGGCAGATATACTGTCCTTTATTATAAAAACATGAGTGATGTTGATCCCCAATCATTCCCGCAAGATCTGGAATCGTTAAAAAATCTTCCCGGCCTTATTCGAATCACCTGGCAGGAACAAATCGGATCGAATATGTTCCAGGAATATTGCTATCTTCCCGGAAAAGGCGTTGAGAAGGCCAGGATTGTTCGGACAAAGTAAAAAAGGAATTCCGCCAGTGCTGTCGTTATTCTTGACACATAAAGATAGGGAGAGCTTTGCACAACTTCCCTTTCAGTCATTCCGGTGAAAACCGGAATCCAGAAATACTTGAAAATACTGGATACCGGCCTGCGCCGGTATGACAAAATTGATGGATTGGCCTGGTTGTGCAAAGGTCTCATAGGGCAATCTATAATTATCAATATTCTCAGCAAGGAGATATCCAGTGAAACGATCGTCTATTCTCATATTTTTTTTCCTTTTAATTTTGCCTGCCTGCGTTGCGGCGAAGAACTCCTCACCCGAAGAAATGTTTAAGAGAAGTTTCCCCGACCGAAGTTTTGAAAGCATCACTCCTACATCGATTGCGGGAGTTTATGAAGTATATACAGGCAACCAGCTTTTTTATTTTGCGCCGAAAGCAAATGTTTTGATATACGGCAACATGGTTACCCCGGAAGGAATAAGCCTCACACGCGAAAGTTATTTAAAGAAGATAGCCTCCAAGATGGTGCAGCTTCCTTTGGATAGTGCATTAAAAATCGGCGAAGGGAAAAAAGTAATTGTTGAATTTTTGGACCCGGACTGTTTTCACTGCCGCGAATCCTACAAATTCTTTTCTCACCGGAAAGATGTAACCATTTATGTTTTCTTTTATCCTCTGTCTCCACTCTCGGAAAAAAAGATTCAATACATCTTATGCGCGGCTAATCGAATAAAAACATATGAAGAGGTAATGACGGGTAAATTCGATAATAATGCTCAACTAAATGTTTGCACGGATGCAAAGGTAGAAGAGATTCTAAAAACACATAAAAAGCTGGCCGCCCAAATCGGGATCAGATCAACACCATTCTTTTATTTTAAGGGGCGGGCTATCGATGGTTTCGAGGGTCCGGTATTTGAACAACTATTAAAAGATTAGGGAGGTGGGCATGAAAAATTTTATTGTTGTTTTAGTAAGTTATGCTTTTTTATTTACACTTATGGTGTCTCCTGCTGCGGCGCAACCGGAGACTAAGGAGCTGGTCGAAAAAAAATGTTCAAAATGCCATAATCTGAATAGAATAAAAAAGGCCAGTAAAGATACGGCCGCCTGGGAAAAAACGGTGGACCGGATGATTAAAAAAGGCGCTTTAATTCCACCGGAAGAAAAGGACGCGGTTATAAAATACCTGAGTGCATTGAACAAGTAAGGTTCATCCGGTTTCTGCTGACTTTTTGATTTTAAGAGGCAATCAATCCTCGGGTTGATGCATTTCCTGCACCCGTCTGTCAATGCCCTTCAATCCGTTGAGAGATCGCATATTATTTATTGAAAGTATAATCCGCGGCACACGCCCGTGTGGAACAACTTTCTCCTGTTTATGCGCAGGAATTGATCAGTGGGAAAAATAACTTTACCGGTATTGACGCAACGAGTATTACAGCGCGGGAATATTGCAATCTCCATAGGCTTTGGAAAGCGTAAAAAATGAAGTGATCGGGAACATAAAGATTGAATGATTCGGAGATGATAAAAATTGGTTAAATTATACAGATGTACAATTTGCGGTGATGCCTATATAGGCGCTAATCCCCCTTCCAACTGCGCTTTTTGCGGCGCCCACACGAGGTACATTGTAGAAGCAAAAGATGCCATTGTGGATTTTGATGTTCCTCTCAGTGTTCAGGATAAAGCTAATGTCGAGCACGCTTACCAGCTGGAAATAAGCAATTGGACATTTTATATGTGCGCCGCCGCTAAAACAGATGATCCTGAGGGCAAAATTTTGTTCAAAGCACTGGGCAAGGTTGAGGCTGAACACGCGAGCATATGGAAGAAAATACTCAAACCGGTTTCAGTCCCTGCGGGAAGCGAGGCATGCCACAGGGAGAACATTGACAACTTGAAAGAGTCCCACAAAAGAGAAGTAATGACCATCGCCTTCTATAACAAGTCAGCCGCGGAATCTGATAATCCAAGAATAAAGCAGCTTTTTGCAGCATTGGCGGAAATCGAAACTGACCACCTGCAATTGTCGGAAGAAAGACTGAAATAAAAAAACTGTCCGGAGTGCCGGGGAGATCTCATTTCCGGCACTCCGGATAGGTGCATTAAATTTTTACTTATACCAAGTCGCATTCTTTAGCTAACTTTGTTGGCTGCGTCGTCGGCTTCCTCAACGTATGTACAATACGCCTGCGGAGCCTCCTCCTTGCCGCCGCGTTATCTTTTGAATGCAACTTGGTATTAGCGTGGTTGCGCAAACATCTTCAGGATGGTTTATTTCCCCAACGCAAGGTGCTTGTGCGCCGAACAACTTCATCATAGAGCCTTTCCAGCGGCTCGGCAACGGATACCCCTTCCAGTTTGGCAATCGCTGCAGCTATCGCCTCAAGTGTTGACATTCCGTCTGAACGATGCTGATCTCGCAACCGCTCTCTAAATCCGGTGGGTACCGGCAAAACCAAGCGGGGCAATGTCCGCAGCGCAGGCATGCGGCTATACATCCGGCGAGCCTGTCGCCACGTTCCGTCCAGAACCACTACCCGGCAAGGAGGTGTCAGGTTTGACATATCCGGCTGTGCGCCGGTTCCATCGGGCCAGAGCAACCAGGTTCCCGCAGCTCGCAGCAATTCATCATCGATGGGTAAAAGCCCGACACGCTCGCCGCCTCCACAAGAGACGATTCTGGAATTAGGCAGCACCATCGCCGCCAGCCGTCCCGTATTGCTGGGCCGTTCGGCCTCCGTGATATGCCGCAGGATCAGAAATTCTGTTCGTGTTGCCACCGTGGGAAGGATGGGGCAGATGCAGATTTTCCGGCGCAGGTAACAGCGGGGACAGTGACTATTGTGATCGCGGGGACTGGATGCACGCATTATCTAATTCCCTTGGCATTAAATATCTTTATTTTTTTGTATTGATGGTTGACGTAGAGTCATTTGACCTGACCCCATTATTTCCCGGGATATTGACCAGGACATCGAACCGCATCCGTATCTGATAACAGAGTTTAAAAAAGATAATCCATGTCGAATGAGGCTATGAAAACCGGCGTCAAAGATCTAACAGGTTGTTGAAAAACACATACTATTCGGGCTGTTCAAAAATGTTTAGCTGCAAGGCATCGCGAGGATCGAGCAGCGGAGCGTACTTTAGAGGTACGTGAGCAGCGAGAGCCGAAGCGTAACGCCGCAGATGAGCTTTTTTCAGCAGCCCGCTAACTTACTTTTTCTTTTTCACTGGTTTCTCCTGTGACACACAGACTTTATTGTATAATGTATCACCCATACTGCTGGTGACAATACTATCCCATTCATTATTGTTGAATCTGTAACGGTTTAAGACAATATCATTTTTGTCAAACTCTATATAATCTTTAACCCTGATCAGTCTTTGTTTACAATCAATTTCCCACAGAAGACCATCGTGGTGATAATCTTTATATTTAATGGATTTATCCAAATCATATTTCTTCACTTTTTCAATCGTCTTTTCTCTGGTATCATCCGTTACAATCTTATAAGTCCAGACTAATGGAATGTCGGGTGTTATCCGGAGAATTTTTATATTGTAATATGAATTATATCCAAGATACTTCCATATTTTAGGATTTGGCTGCGCAGAAAAACAGATTGATGGAAGTGATAGAAAGACCATCATCAATAGTATGAGTGGTAGTTGGAATCTATTTTTCATTAGTCCTCTTTATTAAAATAAAACACCTTAATCACCTGATTGTTTTATGAGTAAAGGATTTACAAAGCATATCCGGCGTAATTCGTGGGAAATTAGTTCAATCTCTTTGTTTCTTCTTTGGTCCGGTTTTTTGCGTTGTAACATATCCCTGTCGATTTTTCGATCTTCTTCTCATAATTTTATCGCTCACCGAAGTACTCGTCGTTTCCGCTTCAAAGAATGACATTCAGTATAACAATAATTGAAGTTCAGGATCGGGCTTGGCAAGGCAGGCTGTCATGTGGTATCAGTCTGATTCCGGGTCGTGCTTTGTCCCGGAATGATAAGTAAGAAAACAGAACCTGTACGTATTATTTTCAAAAAACAGCGTAGAAAAGGCAATTAAGTGTTAGTCCCCTGAATGCCCCTTTATTTCTTACGATCATGTCAATTTACTTTTTTACCAGCGTCCCCATCTTTGCACAAAAGATATTGAATAAAAAAGTGTATTTCGGTATAAAGGCATCATTGCTATATATTGAATTTAATACTTAAATTACTAAGCCACTGCCGGATTCAGTGACAGGGCCAAAAGGCGAACACATGGGGACACAGGAGAATATAGAATTCTGGATTAATTCTTCTGATGACAACTATAAATCAATGATGAACATGTTGAAAACTCGGGAATACATGTGGTCATTGTTTATCGGTCACCTTGTTATAGAAAAATTGCTTAAAGCCTATTATGTCAAGATAGTCAGCGCCGATGTTCCAAGAACTCATGACCTCCTTAAGCTTGCTATTAAAGCAGGCCTTGACCTTGATGAAACAAAAAAGGATGATCTGCAATACATTACACTTTTTAACATTGAAACCCGTTACGACGAATACAGACAAAATATGCGAAAAAAATGTACGAAGAAATTTACTGAAGAAAACATTGTTAAAATTAAAGGATTAAGAAAATGGCTCAAAGAAAAACTAAAAAAGTAGTCTATGAGCATGTCAGGCAATATATAGAAGAACTCGGCAAGCGAAATATAAAAATTGATAAGGCTTATCTTTTCGGTTCGTATGCGAAAGGCACAGCCACCGAGTGGAGTGATATCGACGTGGCGTTATTAACGGAGGAATTTATTGGTGACAGTTTCGACTTTAAATTTCTTCTGATGAAAATTGCCCGCGATATTGATCCGGACATAGAACCTCATCCTTATTTGATTTCAGAGTTCAGAAAAGACAATCCAATGTCAGCAGAGGTTATGAAAACCGGCGTCAGGGTGATCTAAATTACTCAATTGTCTAAAAGTCAAAGGCAGACTTGACGCCTTTGCTGTCCTTACGATCATGTCAATTTACTTTTTTACCAGCGTCCCCATCTTTGCTAAAACAGAATGTTGACAACCTTTAATCATTATGTGATATTAATAACATACCCCTATAAAATGAAGGCCGTAATTCTAGTGTGAAAAAATGCACGTTTCAAGAATGGTAATAAGATTTCACATTTTAAAGAACCGATTTATCATAGGATATTTTCAATGAACGAAACTATTAATTGGCTCCACCTCACTGATATTCATTTTGGACTCGATGACCAATCTTGGCTTTGGCCTAAAATAAAGCATGATCTATTTAAGGACATTGAAATCCTCGGAAAGGAAGTCGGTGGATGGGATTTAGTGTTCTTTACCGGCGATTTTACTCAGCAAGCAAAAGAGGCAGAATTTGACGGGCTTAATAGGGAGTTGGAAGAACTTTGGAATATTTTCTCCAAATATGGAAAATCGCCTGTACTGTGTGCTGTTCCAGGCAATCACGATTTAGTGCGCCCTGATAATGCTGATTCAATCGCAAAGACATTAACACAGCTTTGGTGGTCAGATTTAGACCTTAGACGACAGTTTTGGAAGGACAATGATGGTGAGTATGTCACCGCCATAAAAAAATATTTTGCTCACTATACCAACTGGATTTCTAAATTGCCATTTCCTAAGATTGATATGCAAGCTGGAATACTCCCAGGTGATTTCAGTGGGATTTTTTTAAAGGGCAAAACCAAACTTGGTATTATTGGATTGAACTCGACTTTTCTTCAAATAGTTGATGGCAACTTCAAGGGTAAGCTTGATATGCATGTTGCACAGCTCAATTCCGTTTGTAACGGGGATCCATATCAATGGCTCAAAGAGCAAACAGCGAGTGTACTACTAACTCACCAGCCACCAAGTTACCTTGCGACACAAGGGTCTGAACATTTCAGGCGGGAAATCTACCCGCCAGGTCGCTTCATTGCGCAATTGTGTGGTCACCAACACGAACCCGAAACTTCTGAAACAAGAGAGGCGGGGGCATCACCGCGTAGACTGAGACAAGGGCCATCATTCTTTGGATTGGAAACTTGGGGTGACAACATCAATCCGGTTCGTAGAACCCATGGATACAACGCAGGACAATTTGTATTTGAAGAGTCTGATGGAATTGAAAAGCTATGGCCACGGAGTTCTCTCGTCGGTCGGCACGGTGCTTTGAAAATTTGTCCA
>JANYAY010000024.1 GCA_025361065.1 Deltaproteobacteria bacterium | reverse complement strand
CTATCTCTCTTTTCATTTATCCGTGCTAGTTTTCATAAAACTTTTGACACTACCGATTCGTCTCGCTTGGACAGGTTGTTGCTGCTTCTTTTTTTAAAGATTGGATGTATTCTACCCATGAACATCTATTTAGGCGCCATGCGGAGCGCCCCGTCCAGTCGGATGACCTCACCGTTTAAATAAGGATTCAAAATTATCTGTTGCACGAGCAGGGCAAATTCCTCCGGTTCACCGATTCTTTTGGGAAAAGGCACCGAATTGTTAAGGGCCTGCATAGCCTCCTTAGGTAGCATAGCCAAAAGCGGTGTGTTGAAAAGTCCCGGAGCGATAGTGACGACACGAATCCCGAGACTGGAAAGATCCCGGGCCATGGGAAGCGTCATGCCCACAACGGCGCTTTTGGAAGCGGCATAGGCAACCTGGCCAATCTGGCCGTCAAAGGCCGCCGTGCTGGATACATTGACGATTACCCCTCTTTCACCTTTTTCATTCGCTTCATTTGTGCTCATGGCAAAGGCGGCTTTGCTGGCTACGTTGAAAGTGCCCAGAAGATTGAGGCGAAGGATCTGTTCAAAGATGGGCAGGGAATGGGGTCCGTTTTTGGAGACGGTTCGTTCGACCCATCCGGTTCCGGCGGCATTAACGCAGAAATGAATGCCGCCAAATTGATCTTTCGCTTTGGCGATGCTGTCATTCACGCTTTCTTCCTTGGTAACATCCGTCATGCAGAAGAGGACGCTCTTTCCCAACTCGGCAGCCAGCGCTTTACCCTTGTCCTGCTGGACATCAAAAATGACGGCATTCCCTCCGTCCCTGACAATTTGCCTTACCGCCGCCTCCCCCAGACCGGAAGCGCCTCCTGTAATTAAAGCAGTACGTTTCGTAATCTCCATGGAATCCTCCTTAAAAAATGATTGACCCTTTTGAATAAATGGAAATGTGATCAAAACAGTTTCGTCAAGACACCTTTTGTTGCTTTTCGCGCTCTCAGAAAAACCCGATAAGGACAAATCTCAACTTTTCATTGATAGTTGAAATATAGTCCTGCCGTTTAAGACCCATGATGGACCGGAATACTGAGTGGATCTCCAACCGTAAAAACTTACTGCCTTCTATTTTGAAACAATCGAGAACAACTCCCTTTTTTGGAGTTGAAAGTATACAAAGAGTAATCTTGAACGTCAAGGAAAGATAGGCCGCAAAAATGACGATCTGTTTATAGCAGGAAGAACATCATCGGAAAAGTCTCATCAATATTTTTATTTTCAGCCACTGGCAAATCTTGCACCATCTATGAGTCCACAATAATTAGGTTTAAAATTATTGTGGATTAAGGATAGAATGAGAGGAACGTTACAATTGGTTGTTTGTTGCCCTTTTCCTTTGCTTTATCTACGATTAAGCCAACCTCTGGCTGCATCTATATCGGTAAACCATTTTAAGCGCAGATCGGCATTTAATGCTTTGGACTCATGAAACTTATCGGCAAGGACAAACTGGTAGGGACAGAACACCCGCCCCGGCCCCCCTGGTAACACACCTTAGGATAATAAACAAAAAACCCGCTATTTCTAACGGGTTTTTGTACTTCCTTGGATTGTGTTGGATGAGGTTTTGGTGGAGATGAGGGGGATCGAACCCCTGGCCTCGGCATTGCGAACGCCGCGCTCTCCCAGCTGAGCTACATCCCCAACCTGATAACTTACAATCGGAAAAACGAGCGCGAGCATATATTATTGTTTATCTTAGTGTCAAGGTTTTCTATTCTTACCTTGACAAAATCATGGGGTTTTCCCTATACTCACCGGGAATTTTAAGGGGAAAGCCAATGTTTTTTCTCGCAGGCTGTTGAAAAGCGCTCATCTGCGGCTTGCACTTTATTAAGTAGCTGAATTTCAAAAATTTAACCTCTGGGGGAGTATAATCATGGCGAAAATTGATGCTTTTTTTCAACTCTTACATGAACAGGGCGCATCCGACCTTCATCTGGTGACCGGTCAGCAGCCGGCAATGAGAGTTAGAGGGGAAATCGAGCGGATTAAATACGATATTCTGGGCAATGACGAACTCAAGGCAATGCTCTACGAGATTGCTCCGGAATATAAAGTCAAGCAATTTGAAGAAACAGGCGACATTGATTTTGCTTACGAGATACCCGGGCTTGCCCGCTACCGTGCCAACTACTTCCAGCAAAAATGGGGGGTGGCGGCAGTTTTTCGCGAAATCCCCAGCAAAATACTCACCTGTCAGGATTTGGCTCTGCCCGATGTAATTTCCAAGCTGGCCCTGCTGCCCCGGGGGCTTGTGCTGGTAACGGGACCTACCGGCAGTGGTAAATCCACAACACTGGCGGCCATCATCAATGAAGCGAACAGACTGCGGAAAGATCATATCATTACCATTGAAGATCCCATTGAGTTTGTTCATCAGAGTCAAGGTTGTATCGTCAACCATAGAGAAGTCGGGATGCACACCAAGACTTTTACCTCCGCTTTGCGCGGAGCACTGCGGGAAGACCCGGATATTATCCTTGTGGGCGAAATGCGGGATTTGGAGACCATTTCTCTGGCCATAGAGGCCGCCTCCACAGGCCATCTCGTTTTTGGCACTCTACACACAACCTCGGCGGCGAAAACTGTGGACCGGATCATTGAAGTTTTTCCCTCCAATCAGCAGGCACAGATCCGTTCAACCCTGGCTGACGGTATCCGTGCCGTTATTTCCCAGACACTCTTTAAACGCGTGGACAAGAAGGGGCGCTGTGCAGCCCTCGAAATACTCATAGCCACTGCGGCTGTACGTAACCTCATCCGCGAATCCAAGACCTTTCAGATTCCTTCGACGATTCAGACCGGCAAAAAGTACGGCATGCAGCTGCTTGATGATGCCATATTCGAGCTTATCAACCGCAGATGGATCGGCGGAGATGATGCTTATGCCAAGTGTAACGACAAGACACGTTTCCGGCAATTCCTGAAGGGTGCGCCAACAGATTTCACGGAAATATAATACAGGCAGGATGGCAGGGGGTAACGCTTTCCCCCTAACATGTTGATGAAAAACACCTGTTATTCAGGCTGTTCAAAAAGGTTTAGCTGCAAGGCATCGCGAGGGTCGAGCAGCGGAGCGTACTTTTAAAGGTACGTGAGCAGCGAGAACCGAAGCGTAACACAGCAGATGAGCCTTTTTCAACAGCCTGCTAAATATTTTTATAACCAGGAGTGTGCTATGAAAAAGCAGGAAATTGATTATATTCTGGGCAAAATGCTCGATTCCAATAAAAATGTTTCCGATTTGAACGTCACCGTAGGCAAATCGTTCCAGGTGGAAAGTTCGGGACAGCTGATAACGGTTGACCTCGATCCCTCCTTTGAACGGCTGACACCATTTCAGACGGAAATATTTGCTCTAAACCTGATTAATTATGACCGGCGGCTTACCGAAATGCTGCTTTCCCAGGGTTCCTGTGATTCCTCCTATGAACTACCCGGCAAGGCGCGTTTCCGCGTTAACATCTTTTCCCAGCGCAGCAATTATTCCATAGTTTTGAGAAAACTGGAAACAAAGATACCGACTATCGAAGAGTTGGGCCTTCCCGAACCTTTTAAAAAGATGGCCGAGGAAAAAAACGGTATTATTCTGGTAACCGGTGCCACCGGCAGCGGAAAGTCCACGTCTCTGGCCGGTGTCCTCAATGCTATCAATGAAACAAAAGCCTGCCATATCATTACACTGGAAGATCCGGTGGAATTCGGACATCCCCATAAAAAAGCCACCTTTAACCAGAGGGAAATGGGACAGGATTTTGATACATTTGCCAACGGTCTGCGCGCAGCGCTGAGGCAGGCACCAAAAGTTATCCTCGTCGGAGAAATGCGTGACCGGGAAACCGTGGAGATTGCCATGTCGGCCGCTGAAACCGGACATCTCGTCGTCAGCACCTTGCACACAGTCGATGCCGGTCAGACTATTAATCGTATTCTCGGCATGTTTAGTATCGAGGAGGAAAAGCAGATAAGAATTCGCCTCGCCGACACCGTACGCTGGATTGTCTGCCAGAGGCTGCTGCCGAAAGAAGGAGGTGGCAGGATCGCCGCTTTCGAAATCATGGGCACAAATATGCGCGTCAAAGATACGATTCTCAATGGCGAGTCGGAAGGCAAGACCTTCTACGAAATTATCCAGGCATCCAAGGCCTATGGATGGATAACCTTTGACGACTATATCGTTGAACTATATACAAAGGGGCTTATCAGCGAAGAAACGGCCAAAGCCTATGCCTCCAACAAGGGCATCGTAGGCCGCGGAATTGATGCGGTAAAGAGTTCGCGCGGTGAAAAGACGACTGATCTGCTCGGAAAACTTAAAGTGGATTCTGATTATGGCAAGCCGAAACAACAGCCATGGTAAGCCGTTGTTCTACAATAACCACCCCTGCGGGTGGCAAGACTGTTACATTGTAATATCATAACCGGCATAAGGGGCCGTAACAAAATGGTTAAGCAATGTAATCGTTTTGCAATAATGTAATAACCTAAAGGTCACGCGAGGTCACAAGACCCGTAACGGCCCCTAAAAGGAGGGTTTTGTTATGGAAGAGGAAAAGAAGTCTCTTGTCAATGAAGTTGCTTCCGCAGGCTACGATGCCGGAGAAAAGCCATTTGACTTCATAAGCACGAACAGTGAAACCGCCCTGGTCTGCGAATCGGATCCGGCAATAAAGGAAAAAGTTACAAAAATATTAATAAATATGGGCTACCATGTTACAGAGCCGGCAAGCGGTCGCGAAGCCTTAAAAAGCATGCGTTTTCATGCCTATGATTTGGTTCTGGTAAACGAAAATTTCGCCATCACAGAGGATGCGCAAAGCAGCAACGAAGTGTTGACTTATCTGCAAAATCTGGCGGCAGCAGCGAGAAGAAATATATTTGTCGCGCTGCTTGCGGACAATTACCGCACTATGGATAACATGATGGCCTTCAATAAAAGTGTCAATCTGGTGATCAACAAAAAAAATATTGATGATTTTGCGACAATTATCAAACGAGCACTGGACGACAACAAGGCCTTCTACGGCATTTTTAAGGAAACCTTGAAGAAACTAGGGCGGGTTTAATACCTCCATAGTACATTTTACCGGCACATCCGGAATTCCTGAAAATAATATATTGGTCAGATCATCATCATCGGAAGAAGCTGACCGCCTTTTCCAGGTGGCGTATGGCTTTTCCCGTTTCCCCATCAACATGAGAATAAAACAACTATTACTGTAAGTATTTTTATTTCAACTGATCAAGTCGCGTTTTTTTCGCTTTTCGTCTTACTCCCAGGAAATTATCGATTATCTGCAGTGGCGAAGTAAAACCACCCGGACCGGACTAATGGGGGATTTGCCCCATCCGGAAGGAGGGTAATTATATATCCGTATTATGCAAATACTAAGCATGAATGGGGGTGTGTCCCTGTTGTGTTTGCAATTTGTTCCTGTATGATTATCAAAATTGAAAGGAGATTTTTTTATGAGCTGGAAAGAACTTTACCGCAGTCGTCTCATGACTGCACTTGAGGCGGCAAAGATTGTTCAAAGCGGCGACAGCGTTTGGTTGCCTCTTGGTCTGGGGCAGCCGGATTTACCTATTGTTGATGCCATTGCCGACCGGAAGGATGAATTGAAGAATGTGGAAGTCATGATTAACCTGGCTCTCCGTCCCTATAAACTTCTGGAACCCGCATACAGAGATACCTTCCATTTTATGTCGGGGTTTTACAGTACACCTCCGCTTCTCAAAATTGCTAAATCGGAATGGGCGAACTTTTTCGTTAGTCAGGGAGCCGATATGGCGAAGAGATACACCAACCGGAAAAAGATTTATAAGCGACGTACCGGTATTGTCATGCAAGTGGCGCCGCCTGATGAACACGGTTATGTTAATCTGGGCTTTGATACTTTTTATACCGAAGATATTCTGAATATGGCCGAATGGGCAATTGCGGAAGTCAATCCCAACATCCCGCGCACCTATGGTCAAACTAATTTTCATGTTTCGCGCTTTAATGCCTTTGTGGAAAACCCCAGTCCTCTTGTTGTATTGCCTTTCGTAATCCCATCAGAGACAGAAGTGAAGATTGCAGAACATGTCCTGCACCTTCTGAAAGATCGCGATTGCCTGCAAGTCGGGTTAGGGGGTGTTCCAGCAGCGATCAGTACCCTTATTAAACATTCAGGGTTCAAAGATCTGGGTATTCATTCCGAACTGGCGCCTCCCGGCATAGACTGTCTGGTAGAGAAGGGAATTGTTACGGGGCTCTACAAGAAGGTCAATCCCGGTAAGATCATTTTGGGATTTGCCCTGGGTGATCAGAATCTCTATGATTTTCTGGAGAGAAACCCCATGGTAGAATTCCGTCCGTGTTCTTACGTAAATAATATAGGAGTAATCGCCCAGGAAGACAACATCGTGGCGATCAACGGCTCTGTAGAAGTTGATCTTACGGGACAGGCTGTTTCCGAATCATTGGGGAACACTATGATCAGCGGTCCCGGTGGACAATTGGATTTTGTAATCGGCGCATTCTGGTCGAGAGGGGGCCGCGCTATTAACCTGCTGCCTTCCACGACTAGTAATGAAGCCATATCGCGGATTGTGCCCTACATTGCGCAGGGTGCCCGTGTAACAGTGCCGCGGCATTATACGCGATATATTGTAACCGAATATGGCGCCGCCGACCTTATGGGGCTGACCGAACCGGAACGCGCAAAGGCCCTTATTGCTATTGCCCACCCCAAATTCAGAGAAGAGCTGGAAAAGGGTGCAAGGGAAAGGGGACTTCTTCGCCAAAAGACTTTTTGACAACGGGAAATAACTTTAGCGGTTTGAGAGGGTAAAATAATGGATAAGCGGAAACTGATCGACAGGGCAAAAAAAGAAGGCCGGACAGCCTTGACCGAGGCCGAGGCCAAGCAGGTGCTGAGCATCTACGGCATTCCTGTTGTAAAGGAATCGGTTGTTTTTCGACCGGAGGATGCGGTTCAGAAAGCGAGGCAATATGGATTTCCTGTTGTTCTCAAGGGATTGGGGTCTAAGCTGACTCATAAAACGGAACGCGGGCTCGTCCGACTGAATCTAAAAAATTCGCGGGACATCCTGACGGCGGCCAAGGCCATCGCCAGGTCGGCAGGGGAAGACCTCGAAGGATTTCTGGTTCAACCGATGATCAAAGGGAGGCGGGAATTTGTGGCGGGTCTGTTCTGTGATCAGCATTTCGGTCCCATTGTCATGTTCGGTCTGGGTGGAATATTCACCGAAGCCCTGGGTGATGTCGTCTTTCGCGTTGCCCCCCTAAATGAGGTTGAGGCGGGATTGATGATCGATGAGCTTCATTCCTCGAAGTTGCTCAGCGCCTTCAGAGGAGAATCGGCAGCCTGGAGAGAAGACCTTGTCCGAACCATCGTCGGATTGTCCCGTCTGGCGGAAGAATTGACTGATATTACGGAAGTGGATATCAATCCTCTGGTTATCGGGGCCGATGGCCGGGTAACGGCAGTTGACGCCCTGATCATCATCGGCGATCGGCCCGTCGGGACAGCCACGAATCTCCACATAGAACCGGCAGAGTTAAAAAATATCTTCTATCCCAGTTCCATGGCCTTGATCGGCGCGTCCCCCCAAATTGGTAAATGGGGGAATCTGCTTCTCTCCAACGTCTTGGCTGGCGGCTACAAAGGAGAATTTTATCTGGTCAATCAGAAAGGACAGGATATTTCCGGCAGGAAGGTCTACAAAACCGTCATGGAAATCCCGGGTAAGGTCGATATCGGCATCGTCACGATTCCTGCGGCCCATGTCCCCGCTCTTATTCCCGAATTCAAGGCGAAAGGAATACGCTACATGCTCCTTATCTCGGCCGGCTTCAGCGAGTTAGGCGGCGAGGGCCGTCAGTCTGAAGTGGATCTTGTCAAAGCCGCGAGGGAAGCGGGCATCACGATCCTCGGTCCTAATACGATGGGCATCTGCAATCCTCATGTAAACTTATATTGCACGGGAACCACTTGTTGGCCCAAAGCCGGATCGGTCAGTCTGGTTTCCCAGTCAGGCAATCTGGGAATCCAGTTAATGAATTTTGCCGAAGCGGAAGGTATTGGAATACGCGCCTTCTGCGGATCAGGCAATGAAGCCATGATAACAATTGAAGACTACATCAGCACTTTTGCAGCCGATGAGTTGACGAAGACGGTTGTGCTCTATATAGAAAGCATCAAAGACGGACGGCGGTTCTTTTCCGCGACTCGCCAAGTTTCTCGAATTAAACCCGTCGTTGTTCTCAAAGGGGGCCGAACAGCAGCGGGCAGCCGGGCGGCAGCTAGTCATACGGGCGCCCTGGCGTCCAACGTCAGAATTTTCAATGCGGCCTGCAAGCAGGCCGGTGTGGTACTAGCTGATCAACCGATGGATCTTTTGGACCTTTCCGCCGCTTTTTCCTCACTGCCACTGCCCCGGGGAAAAAGAGTGGCCATTATGACCCTGGGGGGCGGATGGGGTGTTGTCGCAACCGATTTATGCGTTGAACTGGGGCTCGAAGTTCCTCACTTGACCAAGGATGTTATCGCCCGGATTGATGAGATTCTGCCACCGTACTGGAGCCGCGAGAATCCTGTTGATATGGTCGGCGAATTCGATACCTCGATGCCTAAGAAAATCCTCGAAGCCCTCATCGCTTGGGACCAATGCGACGCCGTCATCCATTTAGGTATCGTTGGGAGAACCAATACCGTGGTTAGACTGCTCGATGCAGCCCGTGCCTCTGGTCAAGATATCCCGCAATCCGCCTACGATGAAGGTCAAAAGCTGTATGAACAAGCTGAAAAGGATTTTTTTGCTTGCAGCGCCAAACTAATGGAAAAATACGGAAAACCGATCATGGGAGTATTTCTGGATGACGTAAAGAGCAGGACTGTCACGGAAATTCCCGACAGTCCCTATAAAGGCATCTCCTTCCTGACGCCTGAACGTGCTGTCAAGACCCTGTCCAGCATGGTAAACTATAATAGCTGGTTAAAGAAAGAGAACGTCCCGGAGAGCTAGTGCAAAAGGGGGTTAGTTTCTTATATTTTTACCGCACCATTTAGATAAACAGGAACAAACAGCCTGCTCTGGAGGAGTTGATCTTACAGAGCAGGCTGTTTCCGAATCGCCTGGTAAAAACCATGATTAGTGGCATCGGCGGACAATTGGATTCTGTGATCCGCACATCGCCTTCTCCCTGCCCCTGCGCTATCGTTTTTAATTTAGAATTGGTTTAACAGATATTTCTTCCCGGCAATTAATCGTTATTGGATATTTTCACTTAAGTCCTTTGTTATATCCATCAATCCCAGGGCTTTATAGGAAAGAGCAAGATGCCGTAAATAAACAGAATTGTCCGGTTCTATTTTTAATGCTCTTCTGAAGGCTTCCACAGCTTCGGAATGGTAATTTCTCCGGGCCAGCATATTGCCTAAACGGTTGTAGTATGCACCGGCACTGGAGTTGTCATAATGGATAGCGGTTTCGTATTGCGCCTGCGCTTCGAAAACCCGGCCCAAACCGATCAGGACATCGCCCAAACAACAATGATACACTGCTTTAGCCGGATTTGCGGCAATACACGCTTCCAGCAATCTTTTTGCTTCTTCATAACAACCGCTTTCGGCGAATAAATCAGCTATTTTAAAATAATAATGGTCAACCTGATCCGGATCAATTTCTCCGGCACGCAAATACGCAGCTTCGCTCTCTGCGGTCATGCCGGCGGCAAACAAAGCCTCGCCGAAGCGACAATAAGAAGCAGGATTATCGTTTTCCAGATGAACTAATTTTTCAAAAATGCCGCAGGCAGCCCGGGCCTGACCGGCCAGGAGATAGGCATTTCCGAGTTCGATAAGCAGGCCTGTATCTTCAGGTTGCGCAGCCACGGCGCTTGTGCAGATTTCCGTAAGTTTGCGGAAATTTTTCTCCTGTTTATAAATGCGGACAAGTTCATCAAAAGCAAATCCGGTGAATATTTTTCTTTGCAGTTCCCGCTGGAGCAGGGTTTCCAGATAGGCAACAGCTTTCGCTGTGGCGCCGCTGTCGTGATGCGCCCAGGCCAGCATCAACAAAACTGATTCTTCTTCAGGATTAGCACAATGAATTTCTTCTAAAAGCACAATGGCTTCCAAATATTTCCCCTGCTGCAGAAGCTGATCTGCATTATCCAGTTTTTTCATTATTAATTTATCCTGATACCAAGTTATATTTAGGTTAACACTTTGCAGACGAAATGGTGGGAGAAAAAAGTTGTTCAAAAATAAGGGGGAGAAAGAATCTCCCCCCGAAGTTTCAGCAACCTCCGCATGACGATCCGCAACCGCCTTCCGGTTCCGCAAGACCGGAAGTTAATTTAAATCCCGAACCGCGGTCTGATTCAATAAAATCGACGCTAATCGGTTGCGCTTGATTGAGAAGGTCCTTATCAATAATAAATTTTGTTCCTTTCTCATCGAACACTTCATCTTCATTTTTAGGCTCATCCAGAGCCATACCCAAAGAGGGCCCGGATCAACCAATTGACATTGTAATCCGAATCGCGGAATTTTCTTTTTTGTCTTTGAGAAAATCCTTGATTACTTCGGATGCCTTATCTGTAACTGTAAACATTAATTTATCCCCTTTCTCTGATGGGTTATTTCCCATCTATCTTGGTGATAACTTATCCATAATCAAAATATTGTCAATTATATTTTTCAGGAAAGCTGTAACAAGCTGATTATCTTTATATTTGCTTGATAACTCTGGCATCATTGACGGAAACGAAATAAAGCTTTAATATCTAGACTTCATCCAAAAACATGTAGAGATACCAATAATAATCATAGGTAATACGCCCCATGAGAAACTTTTTATTATAAACCATATAGACATCATGATACATACTATTATTATAATCATTCCAACCCATAAGATAACACTATCTCCAGTCCTTATAGGATCCATTATTTCTATATCCTCTTTAAGTCCGAACAAAAATATTCAAACTATTCTTTTCCAGATGAATGAAAGTTTGAATTTCTCATATGTTATTCTCACATCATAATCTGAACGATGTGTAACAAACTACTTTGGACAGACGTTTTTTAGGACTGAATCTGCAACTGTCCCAGGGATTATTTGATTTATATATGAATAGTCTTGATCCTCTAATTTATATCCTTTATTATCATAATCAACAGATTTTACCGTTTTTACAGTCTTATTGACACAATCATATTCGGAAAGATATTTTTGGTGAACTAACATTTCATAACCGTTTACTGAAAGATTATCTTTTTTTCTTTCTTTAATATATTCATCTTTCCCGATTTTTGAATACTCTACCATAACCCATACCTTGACAACATTTGGCCTTACATTTGTTATAGAACTATTATAGTAATATGTATCCCGATAATGTGTTCGTACTATAGGAACCCATTCTTCTTTTTTTGTTTTCTTCTCCAACTCATAAGTCTTGAATAACAATACTTCTCCAGTATCCACTTTCAACACTTTCGTTACTTGACTATTTTCATAAATTAGTCTGAGAACAATAATATCTAAATTGAGGAGTTTACCTAATTTGACTGAATCGCTGTCTGTAAGACCAGATGATGAAAGTTTTTGTTCATCTATAATCTTACTCAAATGCCTTCTATCAACTACTTTGTATTTGTCCTTCTTAATTTCTGACATCACGAAAAACAATTGTTTTTCCTCTTCGTTCTCTAACAGTTCTTTTTTATTTCCTTCTATGTCGGGGATTTTGGTGTCTATTATTAGACCTATATTAATAACATCACCCTTCAATTCAAGACGTGAGTAAATATCTTCAACCCATTCTTCGCCTTTTGCATCAGGAGCTTCAACTAAAGGAGGACACCCATCCATTTTTATGAATTCATATATTATTTCGGTATCTACAGTTATTTTTACTTTATCACATATTTTTCTATTTTTTTCTGTATGACTAACTACAACTACTTTATTCAAGTATTGATTACTAATGTATCTTATACAATGACGGCTGCTTGCAATTTTACTTATGGAAGATTGAAATTCATGATTATTTTTATCTAATTTCCTCAGACCATCTTCTATTGATCTATCTCTTACAATATTTCTGAAGTGATTTAAAACATATTTGTCTTCCATATCTCCTAGATAGATTTTACAGTATTCACCTGTAGCGGTTTTCATTTCAGAAAAACATAAAGACGGAAATGAAAGAACGTTAATCACCAGTAGTATGAGCAATAATTGGAATTTATTTTTCATAAGTCCTCATGATATAAATAGTTCATTTATTTACCATGACCTATATGGAATTTCTGAAGGCTTGACATCTATGTCATATCCTTTAGAGTCTAAGAGACTTATGATAGATAACTTTGATAATACATTATGCGGTGTTGGTCCTACAAAAACATCACTTAGGGGTAATATAATATCTTTATTCTCGGGAGGCAGCAAATTTACATATGGTATTATCATTGACCTTCCTTCAGTATATCGTTTTTCAAGATTAGGAGGTTCTCCATGATATATAATACGATATTCATTTTCTTTTATGAATGATTCATGTTTGAAATATGAAGAATAGGTGACTAATTGTTTATAAAATTCTTTTTTATAAAATAAATCATCATCTATCCTATCAACTAATGATTCCAATTTTTTCAGTTGTTCCTCTTCTTCATATAAACATCTTTTTATTTCATACCTTTCACTATTCCCGTTATTATTCAAAGTATCTATTATAGACGACAATTTATTATAATCAAACCCGATACTGAATCCACCTTCCTCAGGACAATATCCTCTCCATTGATTTAGAGTATCACCATCATTTGAAAGTGAAAACACATAACTTTCAGACAATCCCTCACTTATAAAATCGTTCAACACCCTCTCAATTTCTCTAAATTTTCGGAGTAAATCAGATTCACGTTGTGTAGATGTTCCTGCTTCTATCTTACCAGTTATTTCTTTATTATGATTCTTCACTATTGAGATGATCAATTTTGTTGTGTGTGTAAATTCTTCACTATCATTCAGATAAAATATATTAGTCATCCATAGATTATTATCATTGATAATACCAAGAAGACCTTTTTGTGATGTGTAATGATATAATGATTTCAGATTACGCATGAGGTTTTAATCCTTGTTAATTTAACAAAATAATTCACACACCTTATGGTATCCGATGTCATCTGTTTATTCCGGGGATAGCAACATTTAATTCGAAAAGACTTTTCATAAAGGAGACCGGGCCAATATAAGCGCCATTGGGCCAGGCAATTGTTCCGCCCTCTATACTTTATTTTTCATGGTAACTATAACAGTCGTTTTCTTTCATAGGCAGAGAGCCACCGCCTGCGGTGCTATTAAGAAGCTTTGGCGACTGCATATTTAACAGGCAAAATCTTGTCCAGTGACACATGCCTTGAAGCATCCATGATTTCTATTCCTATGATTTTGTCGTTCTCGCCAACATCAAGAACAATATCTTCCGCTACCCTCTTATTAATAATGGCCTGCTTGCTGTCATCAAGCCTGATGTAAAGAAGGTCAGTTTTATCGTTATAAGCAATATTCATTTATGCCTCCCATTTTCCATAAAAAACATAGACTGTTACAGTAATAATCTTATCTGCTTCTATCAGATAGAAAACCTCAACCCGCTTTTGGTCATAATACTTATTATGCCGGTTTTGCTTGAAATCGTAAACCTTAGCTTTCCCGCTACGTCCGTATTTCGCCGGTATGGAGAAACCTGCCTTAATTACATCCCTAATCTCAGCTTCATCAGTGCCGCGCTCTTCAGCTCTTTCCAAGGTGTGATGATCTATTTGAATATCCATATTTTTCTAGTGTAACTTTCCGGATATTTCGGCATCTTTGCGCACGTAAGTGCATTATTTATTCGCAATTCATTTTTACGCTAATTTCATATAAAGATCAAATAATTATTGTGTGTTCCCGTTTTAGATTTGTTTCAATTGACATAATAAGCCTCTCTCGATTATATTGCTCAATAACATTCCTAAATCAAAGCGCTATCTTTGTTGGCGTCGTCGTCGGCATCCTCAACGTATGTATAATACGCCTCGTCGCCTCCTTCTAGCCGCCGCGATATCATCTTTGATTTAGAAATGTTATAACACCTTGGACGACAGGGGATATCTCTATGAAAAAGATTTCAGGTTTAATATTTTTAGCCATTGCGGCATTAGCAGTTCCCTGCTTTGCCGAAAATTTTATTGTTAAAGGTGACATGGCTTCGACTATTCGTTATGAATTGCAGCACCAGATCACCGCCGGCGATGCCATGCGCAAACTGTCTTTGAGCTTTGTTATCCCTCAGAGTTTTGAATCCCCTACTTACAGCCAGCAGATATCCAACTTGAAAATATCATTTTCTCCCGAAGCACAGGATAGAAAAACATCAACGGATGTGCGCGGTAACAGCACAATTCTGGCAACCTGGACGAACGTTCCCGATAAGGTTAATGCTATAATTTCTTTTGATGCCGTAAACCATACCGGATTAAAACTTATTGAAACGGATGCACCTTTTCCTCTGACTGATCTTTCTTCCGACATGGCCGACTATTTAAAGGCTACCGCGCAAGTGCAGTCGGATAATCCGGAAATTCGCAAACTGTCTCTGCAATTGACAAGAGATGTAAAAACTCAATTTGATGCCGTGCAGCGAGTGGTTTCCTGGGTAGTAGATAATGTACGCTACGTCAACCCGCCGTCACAGTATGATGCCGTTTATTCTCTGGAATCGGGCAAGGGAAATTGCCAGAATTATTCGCATCTTGCCGCGGCTCTTTTGCGTTCAGTCGGAGTTCCGGTACGTATAGTCAATGGCGTTACACTTAATCAGCCTTTTGATATCGCCTGGGAAAAGGGAACGCTTACTTTTAAAATGGGTCAAGGCAGACATTCCTGGATTGAGATATGGTTCCCCGATAAAGGCTGGGTGCCCTACGATCCGCAAAATATGCAGCTTTTTGTTTCCAACCGGTTTGTCCGCATTGAAGTTGGTGTGGATAATAACGAAACAAAAAATGACGGTTTAGTACGCTGGTCACAAACAACCGATGCGCGCATCAAACCAAAACTACAGGAAACAATTGATGCTAATTTTATTTCTGATTCTGTTAAATTTAAAGGAAGCCGTCAGAGTTATGGCCCGAAGAATTTGCTGCTGGGACCAGGCGTAAAAGCGGAGTTTAAGAAAATTGCCATGATCCCACCGCCGCCACCCGTTGTCATACCGGAAAACGAAAAAAAATTACTGCGTTTTTTGGTGCCCTTTGTTTACGGTAACCTGGATTTCCCGGAAGATGTTGATTTTGCCTTTCCCCGCGCGACCACAAAATCCGGTGCTAATAACTATGAAATGTCCCGCAACTTTCTGGTGGAGACGGCGGAATATGTAACAACAAAAGCAACTCAATATGCGCAGGTTGTTGTTTTAAAGAAACCCTTGAAACTGCAAAAAGCAGCCCTGGCACTGCATAAATTCGGCGGCGAAGGCTGGTTGTGGGTCGATATTTTTCAGGATGATCAGGGTAAGCCCGGTGCGCCTCTCTATACAAGTGATATGGTCAACCTGGATCAACTGTCCCTGAAGCCCGGTTATCGCTGGGTTAATTTTGATTTTAAGAAAGATTCCCCTGTTTTAATGCCCGGTTCCTACTGGATCGCTCTTGGTTTTTCCGGCAGCCCGATCATTAATTGGTTCTATACATACGGCAAACCGGTAGGGCCTGTCTATGGAACACGCTACAAAGGAGTTTTCCATGACGATTGGAGCGGGGCGCTGAGCTATGAGTTTAATTACCGGGTTACAGGGTTGACGGTCAAATAGTCATCTATTCGTCCCCGAGAGTCGCATCATTTTCCAGCGCCAGTTTCTTCCGGGCATCGGCCAAGACTTCATCGAAATATGTTTCCAGTTTTTCATTTGCACCGCGCAGACCGGCAATAACGGAATCAGCCCAGTCCAAATAATCAACTCTTCTTTGCCATGACCAATTCCGTGGTGGAAAATTGGCGATATCACCAATATTGCAAATTTTATCGGCCAGTTTTAATTGCCTGGCCCGGAAGGAAAGAAATGGCGCCTTCTCAATTTGTTTGAGTTTTCTTTCCTGCTTCGGCAAATTCTTATCGTCAGTGACTTCCAGGACCAGCGCAAGAACATCTTCTCCAAAATTAATACTGATTTCCTCGTGCGTAGTATTTGTATCTTCAATCGTGTCATGAAGAATTGCGCCGACAATGGTGGTGAGGTCGTAGACATCGCCGATAGTCCATAAAACATTGGCAACTTCAATGGTATGGTTGATATAAGGCGATGCCTGTTCATCCTTCCGGCGCTGGTCGCGGTGCTTTTCTGCGGAGAATTTTATGGCTTTCAAAAATAAATCCAGGTCAGTCTGCAAAATTTTACTCCTCCGGATGAATAATAATTTACCACAATTGGGAAATCTCTGCAAAGAATCTTGCCGGATAGACAATTATTCCCTCCACATATTAAACTTCCTGTCATTTTTACTGGATGCTTTTAATCATGATGACTGTTTTTTGACATGCTTACTTCCGTAATATTATGTTGCGGCCGGCTTTCCCATCCTCGCTTTTTATCTTGACTTTGGGGGAAAACTGATCTTTAAAATTTACACAGCATCCTAAATCAGGAAACGAGGAATAATATATGAGGCATAAAACAGTCATGATTATTTTTGCCATTGTTGGACTGATGTTGTTTTTTTCACAATTCAATTCAACAGCGTCAGCTTACGAAAATATTGCTGATTTTATTCTCAAAGTAAATCCCGGCGCACCGGCAACAGCAATGCCCGAAGATTTTTTGAGATCCGGCAGTGATGATGAATATGGTTATGCCTATGAAGGGTATATAGATGGCTATAAAATAATCTGCAGAACAAAAAATGGCCGTGTTAAATCAGTGCATGCCCAAAAGGAGTTTAATACGGCTGATCTCAGCGCAGAACATGCTTACTATAATATTCTGGGGGTTGTACTGAATAAACTAATAAAAAAATACAACGGCGCGTTATTTAACGAAAAGGGCCGGGGAGAAAGCACGGATAGAATGCCCTATGAGTTTGGTGAGTATTGTTATTATACGGCTCTCCGGGGCGAAGGCAAAACGATTAAGACCAAAGAGTTTAATTTAGGTTTCTGGTTTGATCTGGGCATCTGGAAACGCTGCGATAACGATAAATATAATAGTTCCAATCCCGGCAAAGTAATCATTGAATTTAAACCGGCCAATTAAAAGCGCATTACCGGCAATGACGCAGGACTTCTGCAATCACGTCTCTGGTATAATCCGGTAACTGCCAGGTTTGAGCCAGTACAAAGGCATTCTCGGCAATTTTATCAATATCATTTTCGGGGATACCGGCATCCGTGAGTGATGTGGAACAGCCTATGGACGCAAACCAATCCTTCATCTTGCCGATGCCTTCTGCCGCTGCGTTTTCATCGCTGCCTTCGCTGCGAAAAATCTCCCGGGCCAGCCACGCCAGTTTCCGGACATTCTTTTCAAACGTATAGCGCATCCAGCCGGGAAGAACTAAAGCAAGCCCCGCGCCGTGGGCAATATCATAGATGGCGCTTATTGAATGCTCAATCATGTGCACGGGGAGAGTAACCCTGCCTAGGCCCGCCGCAGGCAAACCATTGAAAGCCCAGGTTGTTGCCCACATCATATTGGCGCGCGCATTATAGTTAGCCGGTTCCTGAAGAATTATTTCCGTGCTTTCCATGATGGTTCGTATCAGACCTTCCGCTAATCTGTCCTGAAAGGGACTGTCAGTCTCTTCATTATTGAAGTATGATTCCAGCAGGTGAGAAATAGCATCAACCGCGCTGTAAGCGCTGTAAGCCGCGGAGAGGCTAAAGAGCGCCGTAGGATCGAGGATGGAGACACGCGGCTGAATATGCGGTGAGCGAAAGCTGAATTTCTGCATACCTTCCTCGCGCGTCATCACAGCAGCTGGATTCATTTCGGAGGCGCTGGCAGCCAGAGTCAGCACCGTTAACACCGGCAGGGCGCCGAGAACTGGTTTTTTATAAGTGAAGAAATCCCAAACATCATGATCGGCCTGCACACCAGCGGCAATTGTCTTCGCGGTATCGATCACACTGCCTCCGCCCACAGCCATAACAACATCAACCTGCGTCTCCCGCGCCAGGGCAATACCTTTCAGAGCATGAGCGAGCATGGGGTTTGATTTGACGCCCGGAAATTCCACGATCTTCAAGCCTGCTTCCTGCAAAGAAGAAATCACCTGATCATAAATTCCGTTTTTCTTTATGCTTTCAAGGCCATAGACCAGTAAAACCTTGCGACCAAAACGGGCTACTTCTTTTCCTGCCTGGCTTATCTGCCCGCGGCCAAAGATAATTTTTGTTGGATTTTCAAAAATAAAATTCTTCATAAAACATCCTTGTGTTTTTTTGGTTAAAGTATGGTCATAAGGAACTTACTATTTCCGCGGGCGAATCCGCGAGCCGTCGCTGATTTTATCATCAGGATGGGCAATTACCATTTCCTTTTCTTTCAATCCGGAGATAATTTCCGCCATTAAGCCATTTCTCTGGCCGGCTTCAATTAAACGCTTTCTTGCTTTTCCCTTTTCTTCAACAAAGACAGCCCAGTCTTTTCCGGAACGGAAAAGCGCACTGGTTGGTATTTGAAGAATATCCTTGCCTTCCAGACAACGAAGTGCGCTTCCAGCCTGTAAGCGTCACCCAGCGCCCGCCATGCTTCCGCAGGAGATGTCATATCGGCAACAACCAGCACTCTTTGCTCTTCCACGCCCAGGCTTGATATTTTAGTAAATCCGGCCGGTTCGACAACACGGACAACTCCCGAAAGTGTTCCCTCGCCACCCCAGCGCTTAAACAACACCGCAGTCCCCGGCTTGATCTTCACTGCATCCGACGAGAGTACTTCCACGCGGACTTCAAGGTTTTTGACATTGCCGATATCCAGGAGAGGTTCACCAACATTTACCGCCCCTTCACTTTCGTGGTAGATGCGAAAAATGCTGCCGCTCACCGGCGTTGAGACGTAAACCTTATTGGAACCGGCTGTTTTTTTAACCACAGCGAAGTTTTGCAACAGTGTTTTCGATCTTGCCAGATCAGAGCGCGCAACATTTACGGCTGCTTTGGCAGAACGCTGAAGAGCCCGCACTTTTTTTGCCTCCGCTTCCATTTGATCATACTGATCTTTGGCAATAGACCCTTTGTTATATAGATTCTTCAGTCTGGCGAGTCTTTTCTCCATATAATCGGCATCCGCTGAAGATGCGCTTTCCCTTTCGACAGCGGCATTCAGGGCGGCCCCGGCAGCGTTAATGGTTTCTTCCGCTTCCGCCCGGCTGCGGGGATCGAGCACCGGCGAACGCAATGGTTCCAGAACGACAACGCTCTGTCCCTTGTCCACTTTGTCTCCCACTTTGGCGGAAATGCGTTCCATGTATCCGGCCGTCGGCGCCGTGATTACAAAACGCTCTTTCAGACGGGTGCGTCCTTCTTCTTCAATTGTTATCTGCAGCGGGCCGCGTGTGACGGAAACCAGATCAACATCCACTGCTTTCGGGAAAAAACCGTAAATAGTTGCCAGAATTACCAAAGCGATAATTATAATCACAAACAACTTTCGGCGTAATGCTACATTCATATATCAGCTCCCTGATACTTGTTTTTCAAGTACATTTTTATAAATCTCTTTTGCGAGAATCGGTAAAACTGTTTTCTGGAAATCAATATCGTCCATATAGCGAGTTACGATACCATCATTATCGGCCATACGTTGCACCATCAAGTCTTTAATCAGTTCCTGAATACCCAACTCAAACTTCTCCAATGTATTGGCTTTGGCGGTCTGGATAACCTTGTCATCTCTGGAGGCTTTTTCCTTGATCTGCTCAAAGAATAATCGGTCTTCTTCGGAAAAGTCCGTACCGAAACGGTCATTCAATGCCTGAATAATTTCCGAAAGCGGCTTATTTTCGTCTTTTGCCTTACTCGTACCCACTGCCGTCGGGCTTTTAACACCATATATATCGCCTGCTTCCATCACAATCGAACCCGATGAAACCATCTCAATTCTATAGTATTGCAGGTCAACTTCTTTTTCCGGGTGGGGATTAATACCGCCATCATCAATATTCAGGTGTGTGGTCAGATAGCGGCCATAACTGTAGAGCATTTCCAGTTCCTGGTCTGAATAAGGAATAATCTGGCTGATGAAGGAATAAAAGCGCGTATAGGCGGTCAGCTTCTCGTAAAACATTCCTTTATGCTCATCGTCCAGGGCATTAAACCTGTCCACGGCTGGCTGAATATGCTTTTCCATCCGGGCGTGATCGGACGGATTTTGTTTGTATTGGGGCAGATAAAATATCCGACAAAATGCTTCGACTTCCGACCACTGATATACCTGCATCGCGTTTAATTCATGTTTTAGTAGTTCCAAATGACCGGGATCGGAAGGTTCCTGTAATGTGGTTACATTGTAATAAGGTTTAAAGGCCAGATAAATATCTTCCTCCTTATTGACAAAATCAAGCACAAACGGTGGCTCTTTCCCGGCGCGTGTCCTGTTCAGGCGGGATAGTGTTTGCACGGCTTGAACGCCATCCAAACGCTTATCCACATACATGGCGCAAAGTAACGGTTGATCAAAGCCGGTCTGATATTTATTAGCCACCAGCAATACCTGATAGTCGGAAGTATCGAACTTGTCCGGCAACTGGCCTTCCGAAATAGTCTTCCCCGTGACCACATCGATATTCATGCCCGGTTCGGTGTATTCCAGGCTCGTCTCCGGGTCCTTCACGGTTCCACTGAAGGCCACCAGCGGACGGATGTCGGTATAGTGATGCTCCTCAATATATTTCTGAAAAGAGATCATATAGCGCACAGCTTGCAGGCGTGAACCGGCAACAACCATCGCCTTGGCGCGACCGAACAGCTTTTGTTTAACATGCTGCCGGAAATGTTCAACCATAATTTCCGTTTTTTGCTCGATATTGTGCGGATGCAAAGCCATGAACTTCGCCAGTTTCTTGGCCGCTTTTTTCTTCGGCATGGCCGGATCATCTTCCGCTTTTTTCACCAGACGGTAATACGTTTTGTAAGTGGTGTATCTCGTGAGCACATCCAGAATGAATCCTTCCTCGATGGCTTGTTTCATGGAGTAGGTGTGAAAAGATTCCGGTTTGCCGCTGGCGCCCGGGCGACCAAACAGCTCCAGTGTTTTTCCCTTGGGCGTAGCGGTAAAGGCAAAAAAGCTCAGGTTTTTCTGCCGCCCGCGTGATTCCATGACTGCGTTCAGTCCGTCTTCCCAATCCGCCGGTAGCTCATCTTCTCCTGCGTCCCCTGCGCCGTTTTGCGTGCCTGCGCCCAGAATGCGTTTTAGCTCCCGCGCAGTATCGCCCGTCTGGCTGGAATGGGCTTCGTCCACGATCACGGCGTATTTTCGCGCAGCAATAGCAGCCTCCCATTCTTTGGCTTTTAAAATAGAAACCTCGTCGGGATTATCCAAATTTTCCGCGCCCGCAAGATGC
Source organism: Deltaproteobacteria bacterium (assembly GCA_025361065.1). Classification (GTDB taxonomy): domain Bacteria; phylum Desulfobacterota; class Syntrophia; order Syntrophales; family Smithellaceae; genus MVRV01. The sequence continues at coordinate 29,463 of JANYAY010000024.1, read as the reverse complement.
AACAGGCCTTGCAGAATGAAGGGAAACTTCTGCAAAGTTGTAATAACAATTTTGGTGCCGTCCACCAGGGCTTGCGCAAGCTGCCTGGAATCTTCATCAATGGCCTTGACCACACCTTGGGCGTGTTCGATCTGATATATAGCGTCCTGGAGCTGTTTATCCAAAATACGGCGGTCGGTGATAACAATGACGCAATCGTAAATCTTCTCATCTTTTGTTGTATGCAGGCTTGACAGGCGATGAGCAAGCCAGGAAATACTGTTGGTCTTGCCGCTGCCGGCGGAATGCTGAATCAGGAAATTGTTACCGGTTTTTTCAACACCTGCTGCGCCTACGAGCTTGCGCACGGAATCCAACTGATGATAACGGGGGAAAATCATTGTCTCGCGGGTCACCTTCTTGCGTCCACCGTTTCCGTCATCGACGGTTTCTTCGGCGGTTTCCAGAAAGACAAAACTGCCCACAATATCCAGAAAGCTTTCGCGCGCCAGAACTTCCTCCCAGAAATAACCGGTTCGATGGCCGGACGGGTGCCGGGGGTTCCCCTTGCCGCATTCGATTTGGCCCGGATGACTGCCGCGATTGAAGGGCAGGAAAAAAGTTTTGCCGCCGTTTAAGCGCGTGGCCATGTGCACTTCATCGGGATCAACCGCAAAATGCACCACTGCCCCTTTTTTGAACAAAAAGAGCGGGGCTCGCGGATCGCGATCAGTTTTGTATTGGTAAACCGCATTTTTCCAGCTCTGTCCGGTAAAGGGATTTTTTATTTCCATTGTGGCAAAGGGAATGCCGTTGAGCGACAACACCATGTCAATCGTGCTATCGTCTGTAGAGTGACAAGGCACCTGCCTGGTGACATGCAGGCGATTTTGCGCAAACAGGACTTGGGTTTCCTGCACCAGCCCATGCGCGGGTTTGAAAAAAGCCAGTTTAAAAGTTTTGCCGTAGAATTTAAAACCATGTCGCAGAATGTGAATCGTGCCCTTGGTGTTGCGCTCTTTCACCAGCGTGTCGATCAGCTTGCCGGAGAGTTCCGCACCATGCAGCTTTTCCATCTGCTTCCAGAGATCGGCCTGTGTGGTTTTGATAAAATCCAGGGCATATTCAGGAAACAGAGCCTTCTGCTTGTCCCACAAAAGATTGTCACCGGCAATCCAACCGCGTGCAGCCAGCGTTTCTTCAATATAGGCTTCAAAGGCTTTTTCCGTCGTGGCTTTCATGCGACCTCCCGCCCGCTTGTGTTGAGTCCTGTCGAAACATCAATTTTTCCGGTTACTGCCGCGCTGATCAGGGCGGTGCGGTATTCTTTGAGCTTTTCGATGGCGGTTTCCACCCTGGTAATTAGGCTATCAATCTTGACGGTTTCCTGATCGAGATATTCGGCGATGGCTTGTTGTTCAGAGAGAGGTGGAAAAGGAACAATAAGTTCTTTGATTTTTTCAATTGCTAATCCTGGTTGAGCGGCTGATACAGAATACTGATTCAAGTTCATTATTCGTAATAATTCACCCAGCCACAATGTGGCTATTGGCGTCATAGGATTTGCTACCACTGCGTGTTCTGAAGCCCAAAACTTACCATTACCATAGTTAATATTCCCGCAAAGAGCGCCTTGTCGCCCAATTAATACATAATGCCCATTATGTGTGAAATCGGAATAATAGCCACGCAAACCATTGCCGCCATACACCGGATAATCATCGCTTTCTTGTATTTCCTCAGAAGTTATACTCTCGCCACTTTTCATCCTTACAATATATTTAATGTGTTTCACATCCCAATGCTCCGGCACATCGCCCAGCCATTCCACGCCGGAAGGTTTCATTTTGACTTTCGGGTTCAAGCCTTTGGTGACAGCGTGGGAAATGAGCGCCGTGCGCTTTTCCTTCAAAAGTTCAGTGAACTTTTGTTTTTTGTCGATGAGCGAATCAATCCGCCCTGTCTCACAATCAAGAAAAGCGGCAATGGCCTGCTGTTCGGAAAGTGGGGGAAATGCGAATCGGAGTTCACGCACAAAATCATCCGGCACACGTTTTTGTCCGCCGGCACCATACATCCATGCTTCCCCATTTTTTCTGAAATCGCGCGATATTGTCAGGTAATACAAATATTCATTATTAAGAGATGGGCCGGGGCGTATGACTGTTAATTCAGTTGTTCCAAATCCAAATACGTTTTGGAGATTGCGCATTATTGCGCCCTTTCCATTTTCAAAGCAGGGTGTGATTTTCGCGAATGTAACATCGCCTTCCGCAAAAAAGGTATAACCAGAACTTACTTCAAATATTGGACGAATTGTTTCCAAGTTCAAAGAACCATCTTCACCCACAGATTCCATTGGTAAGAATTGGACTTCTGTTTCCGGTGGCAGATGATTAATTTCCTGCTTGCTCGGATTCATCGTTACCATGAAGCGTGTTCTCTTCACTTCCCAATGATCCGGCACACCCTGCGGTGAGCCTGCCGAACCGTCGCCATCCAGCCATTTCACACCAGATTTTTTATATTTTGGATAAGCAGGATATTTCATACAGAACCTTGATCCATCGCCAGAAAAAAAGTAACCCTCCATGGTGCGCAGATCCGACGGGATGCGTGGAGGGTGTTGTTGGGCTTAATATTATTGAAAAGATCGCGAAAAGTCAAATCATGATTACACCGGCAAACATCATGAAAGGTAAGCTTGCCTGTGTCCAGAACATTCAGCAGTAACTGGATTCCGGCCTGCGCCGGAATGACAGAAAGAAGAAATATCAGATTCCTATACGCCGATTTGGCAGATGCCGTTTGCCGAATCTGCTCGATGACAAATCTATCCTTCATCATGGTCCTCCGGGTCGGCATGACCGGCATTAAAAAGCTTGCGATCTTGTTTAATCAACTGGATCAGTTCCTCTTCTTTGGGCAAATACAGCAGGTATTTGCTGGCAAACAGATTCTTGTTTTCCGCCAAAACGGAGTATTTGACAATGGTTTCATCCCTTTCCGTGCAAAGGATTAAGCCGATGGTGGGGTTGTCGTCCGGCCCCTTCTTCAGGTCTTCATAGATGCGTACATACATATCCATCTGGCCAATATCCCGATGGGTCAATTTGCCGGTTTTCAAATCAATAAGAACGAAGCATTTCAAATGGTAATTGTAGAAAACCAGATCAATGTAAAAATCTGAGGTGTCGGTAACAATGTGCTGCTGCCGGGCAACAAAGGCAAAGCCTTTTCCCAGTTCCAGAAGAAAGCTTTGCAGGTGATCAATCAGGCTGCTCTCAATCGCCCGCTCCTGATGGCGCGCCGCTTGGGAAAGACCGAGAAACTCAAATATATATGGATCTTTGACTGTGTGTTTCTGGCTGTCAGGCGCTCCCTTTACAACAGGCAGTTGACGTTCGAAATACAGGGTGCTGATGTTTCTATCCAACGTACGGCTGTTCCAACCGGCTTCAATGCTCTGACTTAAGTAATAATTTCTTTTCTTTTCATCATCAAGCCGCGAGAGAAGTCGGTAATGGGTCCAGCTCAATTCCGTACGCACTGCGTTCCAAATCGGGAAGGCCTGGTAAAACGCCCGCATATTATTTAAATTACGTTCGTCGAAACCTTTGCCGAATTCAAGAGTTAACTGGTCGGCAATTTTTTTCAAAAGCTTCTCGCCATAGACAGCCCTCTTTTTCCCATGCTGTTCATCTTCGCAAATAAGTTGGCCCACTTTCCAGTAAGTTTCCAAAAGAATGGTATTGACCGTAGAAAAAGAGCGTTTTCTGGCTTCGGCAATAACAAGCGCAATTGCGGCATACAGAGAATTGCTTTTAAGACTCTTCATTTTGAACCTCCGTTACTGCCGGTAACCTCCGCAAGTAGGGTAACGATTTCCGTCTCCAACTCTTTGATATCCGCCTCTATGGAATCCAACGGGCGCGGTGGTTCATAACGGTAGAAATGTCGGTTGAGCGGGATTTCATAACCCACTTTGGTTTTGCCGTGATCTACCCAGGCATCCGGCACATGGGGTAATACCTCGCGTTGGAAGTATTGATCAATGTTTTCTTTCAGCGGCACATTCTCCATATCACGCAAGTCTGTATCCGGTTCGGGAGTTCCCTTCGCATCGCGGCAGATTTCGGCTGTTTCGTCTTTTTCGCTCAAGGCTTCCAGTAATGCCTTAAGTTCCGGCGCAGACAAGTGCACACTGGATTTTTGATCGATGGCTTTCATCTCTTTCAGAAAGGCAACGCGGTCTTTAAAAATCCTTTTCTTGGTTTTTTTGGCCAGTTCAGTGAGCAAGTCTTTAATGGCCTCCTGGCGCTGAAATCCGGCGGCAATTTTCTGAAAGGTTTTGATTTCGTTGAGCCGCGTGATTCTTTCTTCGCTCGCCTGAAAGTTCAGACGCAAGGGACGCTCGACTGTTATTTTATTGAATCCAAACTCTTTATTGTCAAAAATCTTGGAGACGATGACAGATTTCTTGACGCCGTCAACTTCAATTTTCCTTTTTTCATCATGGGCAAAGTTGCCGTAAATACGGGTGATCTCCGCAATCTGATCAGGCCGGTTATCTTCTCCGTCACCGATCTGATTGCGCTTGTTGCCAAGGCTTTTCCTCATTTTGACGTAAAAAGCACGGGCATCAATGAGTTGAATCTTTCCCTTGCGTTTTCTTTCCTTCCGGTTGGTGATGATCCAGATGTAAGTAGAAATGCCGGTGTTATAGAAAAGCTGATCCGGCAGGGCGACAATCGCTTCCAGCCAGTCGTTTTCAATAATCCACTGACGTATGTTGGATTCTCCACTACCCGCATCTCCGGTAAAAAGCGGGGAGCCATTAAAGACAATACCGATCCGGCTGCCTCCGTCCTGCGGTTGGCGCATTTTGGAAATCATGTGCTGGATAAACAAAAGAGAGCCGTCATTGATGCGCGGCAAGCCCGCCCCGAAGCGGCCATCGTAACCCAGCTTCTCATGTTCATCAGTTATGGTCTTTTGTTGTTGTTTCCATTCGACGCCGAAGGGTGGATTGGCCAGCATATAGTCAAATTTATCTTTAGGAAAACCGTCATGCTCAAAAGTGCATTCCGGTTTGATGTTGTCTGCTTCCTCTCCCTTGATAAGCATGTCGGCGCGACATATCGCATAGGCTTCATCGTTCCAGTCCTGGCCGTAAAGATGCGGTTGCGCCTCGGAATTGAGTGTGCGGATATAGTTTTCTGCAACGGAGAGCATGCCGCCGGTGCCACAGGCCGGATCATAGATAGTTTTGACAACATGGCTTTTGCGCAAATCAGTTTCAGGTGAGAGCAACAGGTTAACCATCAGCTTAATGACTTCGCGCGGGGTGAAGTGCTCCCCTGCTTCTTCGTTGGCTTGCTCCGCCCCGATACGAATCAGTTCTTCAAAGACATAGCCCATTTGCATGTTGTCAATATTGTCAGGAGATAAATTAACATCATCGGAAGCAAACTTCTTGATGACCTCAAAAAGCAAATTCTTTTCATTCATCCGGTTGACCTGGACGCCAAAGTCAAAGCGCTCAAATATCTGCCGCACATTGGGAGAAAAGGCATTGATATAGCTGTTGAGGTTCGGGGCAATATGGTTCGGATCGTCCAATAGTTTTTTGAAATTCAGTTTGGAAAGATTATAGAATGACACGCCGGTGATATTTTTTAGCTTGGCATAAACGATGTTTTCCGATTTGCCTTTGAGTTTATCATGCTCCGCGAGAACCTTTGCCTTCGATGGTTCCAGAATGCAGTCAAAGCGGCGTAAAATGGTCAGGGGCAAAATAACCTTCCGATATTCATTTCTCTTATACGGGCCACGAAGGAGATTGCAGATACTCCAGATGAAACTTGCCATTTGAGCATGTGTTTGAACCGACATCCATTAATCTCCCTGAATTATATGCTTGTTATTTGTATCCTCGCATATCATGTTTTAATATTTCAAGTTCAAATTCATTTTTATTCATAATCTATTCTCTTGTTTTCAATACTTCCACCAGATCAAGATGATCGAGTTTATGACGCACAATCAATCCCGATAGCGAGGCCGCAGCCAGAACAACCGCCGCCGACAAAGCAAAAGTTTTCATTTCTATAATCAGCGGTACCCGGAAAAGATCAGATACCAGTGCCCCCGCAATGTAAGCGCAAAGCCAATAGCCGATAGCAAAACCCAGCGGAATGGCTGTGAGCACAATTAACGCCAACTCTCCCAGGAGGATGTATGAAATTTCGCCCCTTGTATAACCGAGCACACGGAGGCTGGAGAGCTCACGGCTGCGTTCCGACAAAGCTATTCTGGCGTTATTATAGACTACGCCGATTGCAATAGAACAAGCCATTATTGTGGCGATAAATGTAAAAAAAAGCATGCCTTTGGCCTGTACGTCATAAAAATTGCGAATTTCATTTTTTCTTACGATAGTTCCGGAAACGCGCGGCATGTCCACAAATTTCCGGTAAAGTTCCTCCTGATATCGGCTATCTGCCGTCAGATAAGCTCCCGATATGGCATCGCCCTCCTTCATCAAACGGTTGAGCGCCGAGATGTCCATATAACCCATTACTCCCAGATACAGCTTGACCAGGGCAACTACCGGCACCTGGCGGGTTGTTCTTGATCCTTCTAAAGTTTCGACAGTCAGCATGTCGCCTGCTTTGACACCCAGAAGCTCACCTAAATAATCGTTCAATATAATACCTTCCTGCGGCAGGGGCACCGGTTTTAAATTCGTATCCAGTAGAGGATGCAGGCGGCTATCAGGTTCTATGCCGTTGATTACAGTTTTATAACTCGCAAGACCGAATTTCAATCTTACCGGAACTGTGCGAAATGTTTCGACATGATGGACACCTTCGAGCTCTTTTAGTTCATATATTGCTTTATAGGAAGTTTGATCGGTAAAAGCAACGGCCATGTCTTCTTTCTGGGAAAGAATAAACTGGACGTTTACCATGTAATCAACGGAATCCTTAAAAAATCCGCTGGCGATCATTGTAGCGCAGGCCACAGCAATTCCAATAATCGAGAGGGAGGTTCTGACGGGTTTGCGTTCAATATTGCGCACGATAATTCGTGATGGCTGTGTCAACAGGCGGCCAATACCGGTTTTTTCAATCAGTGTTACTTTAAATTTTGCGGGAGGCTCGGGACGCATGGCCTCGGCGGGCGGTTGTTTGGCCGCCAGCCAGAGAGAGTGCAATGTGCCGATTAAGGCGGAAGCGATGCTGATTATTATTGCCGCAATAATTACCCATGGTTTCAGGATAAAGGCAAGAGAGGGAAAGCGATAAACTTCCATGTAAATGCCGCCTAATATTTTCGAAAGCCAGATACCGGCTGCAATGCCGAGAATAAGACCGGCAGCTATAATCAGAATAACCAACTTCGCATAATGCATGCCGATAGTGAAATTATCATACCCGAATGCTTTCAGGGCAGCGATCTGTTCGCGCTGAGTATTGATGGTTCTGCTCATAACAACATTCAATAAAAAAGCGGCAACAAATATAAATATTGTGGGAAATATTTTGGACATATTCCGGAGCATCCGGAATTCCTCGTTGAGCAGTCGATGCGATATTTGATCATTGCGGGCATAAGCGCCGAACCCGCCATACCTGTCCACAATATTATCGATTTCGCGCAGAACATCACTTAATTTGGCGCCGGGATACAGAGTCAGGGCGACATCATTAAAAGCTCCTTCCATGTTATAAGCGCGGCTTATTGCCTTGCGACTCATCCAGAGAATGCCATAGCGCTTAAAATCGGGGCTCATGGCATACGGCCGCATGACCAGAACGAATTCCGGCGAGAGAGCAATCCCGGTAATAGTAAGCTTTTTCCATTTGCCGTTAATGATCGCGGCAAATTGATCACCAAGATTGAAACCATGGGCATGGGCAAAGGTTTCATTGATTACCACTTCATTATCTTTTGCCGGATCGGCCAGCCTGCCCTTGCGGATGTAAAGACGATTCAACAGGGGCTGGCCATCGTCAGGGATGGAGATTATGTGGCCGGTGACCGGCTCGGAAAAACCGCTGATATCCAGTTTGACATAAGCGGATACACGGGTTTCGACCCGATTAACACCGGGCACTTCTTTTATTTTTTCTTTCAGGCTTTCCGGCGCCCTTTTCAAATTAACAAATACATCGGCAAAATTGTAATCGATATAAAAACTGCTTCTGGTGCGATCAAGAGAATGCATAGTAGCGATGAACATGATAAAGGTCGCCACGCCGCTGATAATCACCAGTGTTATGGCAAAAACCTGCCCTTTCATATGCCACAGGTCTCGCCAGACTTTTCTATCGAGTGCCTTCATTATTTTACCAATGCACGGTTTTCCTTCACCGGCCTACCAAAGCATGCGCCGGGGTTTCCCGCCGGTCTTCGAGTCCCTATCTTTTATCTTTTATCTTTTATCTTTTAGCCTTACCTTCAGCCCTCAGCCTTCAGTCTTCAGCCTTTTTTTACCACTGTATATCGTGCGGCGATTTCCGTATCTTGTTTACCGCCACTTCGGCAATTCTTCCGTTACTGAGATGAATAACTCGATCGGCCATAGCGGCAATGTCCACATTATGGGTAATAATTGCCGTTGCCGTGCCCAGTTCTCGATTGACCCGTTCCAAAGCTTCGAGCACGACCACTCCCGTCTGGGAATCAAGCGCGCCCGTGGGTTCGTCACAGAGCATAACCTCCGGGTTTTTGGATATGGCGCGGGCGATGGCCACACGCTGTTGCTCGCCGCCGGACAACTGCGCCGGAAAGTGATCCAACCTGTCCGTCAACCCGACCAGAGCCAGCGCGTCTTCCGGCTTCATGGGATTTCTGGCTATCTCCGTTACAACAGCAACGTTTTCGAGCGCGGTTAGGCTGGGTATCAAGTTATAAAACTGAAATACAAAACCGACATGGAAACGACGATATTCTGTTAACTCTTTCTCGCCGGCATTGGTTAATTCTTTTCCCAGGTAGGAAACAAAGCCACTCGTCGCCGTATCGAGGCCGCCGAGAATATTCAGTAATGTAGATTTTCCGCTACCTGAAGGACCTAAAAGGACAATTAATTCACGTGAGAAAAGTTCCAGATTGGCGCCGCGTAAAGCGTGAACCTCCACTTCGCCCATTTTATAAATTTTGGCGAGGTCCCGAACCTGAAAAACAATATTATCCTGATTATCAACTTTTTTATCCTGATCGGTCATAACTTCCGCACCTCCTGCCCGGGGAAAAAGTTAATCCCGCTGCTGCGGGACTAGCGTTAATTCTCCGCAGCTTGCTACTATATAATGACGTTCGTTTCATACCTCGACAGAGAGCTCGCGAGGCGGTTGATTGCATTATTTGGTAACACGCTGAAGATCGAAGTTTTTATCGATATATGTAATGGGCAATAATTCCACCAAATGATAATATTAGAATAGTGCTTCCTCAATCAACGCGGATAGTTTTCCCCGTACTTCGTCGATCGGCAGCAGGGCAGCACCAAAAGACCTGACACCCGACAAACAATCATTCCGGGTATAAATATGGGTAAAGTTTTGCTGTTTAGTCCCCGTATTCAACAGCCGATATCTAAAGAGGCCTGTTCGGTTCTTTTCTCAACGAGATGAGATCATTTTAACCGGACGACCCTTCGGGCTGCCATGCTTGCTGGTCCTTTGCAACGGTTTGTGGATATCACCGGTCTGAGAAGAGTTGACCTTTTCACCCATGGCCATGATGATCTCCTCGCCGAGGATCGGCTTGACCGCTTCCACAAGATTGCTGATGTTGACGATCTGATCCTTGATGTTTTCCGTGATCGCCGAAAATTCCTCGGCGCTGGCGGCATTTTGCTGGACCACCTTATCCATCTCCGTCACGGCGCGGCTAATCTGGTCGATTCCCTGGGCCTGTTCATGAGAAGCGGCGGCAACCTGACCAATTAATTCCGTGACGCTGAAAGCAATTCCCCGGTTTTTGGCAAGTTCGTCATTGATCTGGCCAAAGAGCGCCGACGCCTGCCGCGTCTTGCCTGTCGAATCGGCGATCAGGTCTTCCGTCGTTTTGGCGGCGGCGGCGGAACGCAGGGCAAGGTTCCGGACTTCTTCTGCTACGACCGAGAATCCCGCTCCAGCTTCGCCCGCCCGGGCGGCCTCAACCGCCGCATTCAGCGCCAGCAGATTTGTTTGAAAGGCGATTTCATTGATGGTCTTGATGATCTTGGCCGTCTCCTCGCCGGCCCGGACACTGGCCAGGACGACCTCGTGCATCTGGCTCATCTTGTTTGCCACCAGTTCAAAGCTGTCCCTGGCGTCCCTGGACATCAAGGTATTGGCCCGGCTGGCATTCTCCGCGTTCTGAGAGGTCATGGAGGACATTTCTTCCAGAGACGCCGACGTTTCTTCGATGGCCGAGGCCTGTTCGCTGGCCCCTTCCGCCAACGCGTTGCTGGTGGATATCATTTGTTCCGTGCCATTGAGCACTTCGTCAGTTCCCGTCAAAATGCCATAGAACGAGGACAGAATCGGGATCGCCTTCTTTTGGGCAAGATAGACGAATGAGCCTAGCAGGAGGGCGCCGGTTAGGATGCCTCCGACCATGATCGACATAACCGAGTTCGCTGCTTCCGTCCGGCCCAGAGCATAAAACAGCAACGCTATTAAAAACATAATTGGAATGATTACTACGTACATCTTTGTCGGACGATTCTTCCCGTAGATGGTTCGCAGACCGCCCAATACGATAACCATTGTGACAGCGCCTATCCCCAGTATCCCCAGTACCTCAAAAACAACTCCCATAGAATCCTCCCCCATCAGATTTGACTTGATAAGACATTACTTTCCGGCATTGGGAATATAGGGAAGACCCTTTTGTATGTCAATTGTTTTTTCCACAATATGTTGTCTTGGTGTGGAGGTGGAGAAAAGCGATATTAAAAGGGAGGGGCAGGCCAAGCTTGTCTATATTTTGACTAAAAACCGCCACGGCGCTTCGCGGTGTTCCTTTTTTGCGTAATCGATGCCTATTCTGGATGTGGCTGTAATCAGTTTTGCCGGAATAGTTTTGTGATCTTCCAGCCACAATTCTTTGCCGCAGGTTAAATCACAGCCATTTAATGACTTATCAATTCCGAAAGCCTGGCAGAGCTTGGCCGGGCCATTGGTCAGTTCCGCCCCCTTTTTTTTCCGGCGGACTTCCATTTCTTCGATACCGGCAAGAGGTAAAACTGCCCGGATAAGTACAGCACAGGGATTGCCTTCTTCTTCCGCCACCAGATTAAGCAGATAATGCAGGCCATAGGTAAAATAAACATAAGCATGTCCGGGCTGACCAAACATGACGGCATTGCGCGGCGTTTTGCCGCGGTGCGCATGGCAGGCGCTGTCGGACTCCCCGCAGTATGCTTCAGTTTCCACGATCATTCCGCTCAATTCGGCACTGCCGATCCGGCGTACCAATTTTTTCCCCAAGAGCGCGCGGGCGACTTGCAGCGTATCGCGGGCATAAAAATTTCTGTTGAGCATCGTCATGATTGTTCCAATACTTGAATTATACAATATTCACGAAGGCCGGAATTGTTTTGCCAACAGTATCGATACTGTAAATTGCAACTTTCTGCATAAAAAAAGCCGCGGCCATTTTGTATGACCGCGGCTGATATTAAGAACTAAATCAATTTTAAATAATTTTTCACCAGATATTCCGCTGTTTGCAGAGCGCCTTTGGCTGCACCCAGTTTGGTGTTATGGGCCAGACAAACGTATTTGATCCCATTTTCCAGAATCGGGTCTTTACGGATCCGGCCTACAGTTACAGTCATGCCGCCGCCTTTTTCCCGATCCATGCGCGGCTGCGGGCGAAAAGGATCATCGGTGACGTCAATCAACTGTGCCGGTGAACTGGGCAGGTGAAGTTCGGCAAAATCCTTGCCGTAATCCATCATAACTTTTTTAACATCTTCCGGAGTGCAGGGTTTGACCGTCTGCACAAAAGCGCAGACCATGTGACCGTCGATTACCGGCACACGGGTACAGGTTGCAGTAATGCCGAAGTTGGCATCCTGAATGGTTTCACCGGTGAACTTCCCCAGAATTTTCTGCGGTTCGGTTTCCACCTTGGGTTCTTCGCCCGGTATATAGGGAACAACATTTTCCATCATATCCATTGCGGACAGTCCCGGTGTCCTTCCGGCGCCGGACATGGCCTGCAGCGAAGTCATTACCACCTGCTTCACACCGAAGGCATCCTGAATTGGTTTTAAAGAAACAACCAGCCCGGAAATTGTACAGTTGGGTTTGGGTGATACAAATCCTTTCCATCCGCGATTCTTTTGCTGAACGGCCAGCAATGCGGCATGATCCATATTGACACCGCCGACAAGGATCGGTGTATCCGACTCATAGCGAAACGCCGAGGCAGTGCTGATCACCGGTGTTGTTTTTGCATATTTCGGCTCCAATTCTTTGGCTGCTCCTGCATCCATGGTGGAGAAAATAATATCTACTGAAGTCGGATCGAAGGCAGATGCATCTTCTACCTGCATATTCCCGATCTCTTCGGGCAGTTCTTCCATGCACCACCAGCGCGATGAACCGCTTACATCTTTCAAGGCGTCGCGATAATTTTTCCCGGCGGATCGCTCGGAAGCCGCCAGCTTCGTAATTTTAAACCAGGGATGACCAATTAAACTGACAATCGCTTGCTGACCGACAATCCCTGTTGCGCCAATTATGGCAATTCTTAACATTGAACTATTACCTCCAAATAAATTTCCTTATTCTTTCTTGTCCATATTTTTCAATAAGATAGCTCTTACTTTTTCCACATCCGCTGCTATCTGTTGCTTCAACATTTCGGGACCGTCAAATTTGACAATATCCCGCAACTTCTCCACGAATAAAATATTTATTCTTTTGCTTCGCACATCCCCTGCGAAATCAAGCAAGTACGCCTCAAAAGTAAATGTATAATCGGCAAATGTCGGTTTAGCTCCAATATTTAATGCCGCCATATAGCATTTTCCTTCCAACTCGGCAAAAGCAGCATAAATGCCGGGTGGAGGAAGCAATTCTTTTTCCGGTTCCAGATTCGCTGTGGGAAAACCAAGCCCGGTCCCCCGCCCCCTGCCGGAAACCACAATTCCGGCAATATTATACCACCTTCCCATAAATTTGAATACGGAGTTCACGTCACCTTGCAGAATTAAGTTGCGAATCAACGTACTGCTGATAATATCGGTCCCAACCTTAACAGCATCAATCACTTCCACCGCAAAGCCCAGTTTTGCTCCGGAAGAAATTAAATAGTCACTGTTACCCTGCTTGGCCTGGCCAAATGTGTAGTCATGACCAACGATAATTTTTTTAGCTGCCAGCTTTTGCCCTAAAAAGCCAAAAACAAATTGTTCTGCCGTAATTTTCGAATATTCCGCCGAAAATGGAATTACCAGGGTTCCGTCAACTCCGCAATCTTCCAATAGTTTTAATTTTTCATCTAAAGTTGTAAGCAGATAAAAAGGCCGGATATTGGGATGCAGGATCAGTTTCGGATGGGGATTAAAAGTAATAACGAGCGATTTTGTTCCGACTGCCCTCGCCTCTGACGCCAGCTTGCGGCAAATGAACTGATGACTCAAATGCACGCCGTCAAAATTACCGATCGTGACAAATGAACCGCGGAAATCTTCCGTAATATTTTCAATACCTTTAAATACAATCATAAGTTTCTCACAAGTAAGTACGCAATTTGTGCGCTACCATAACATTTTGGTAATTAAATTCAACATCATTTTATCTTGACAAGAAGGTACTGATCGTTATAGTTCATCGCTCGAATGCCGAAGTGGCGGAATTGGTAGACGCGCTAGGTTCAGGGTCTAGTGGGTGTACGCCTGTCCGGGTTCAAATCCCGGCTTCGGCACCATATAGTTAGTAAAAGGCGTAACTTCAACAGGTTGCGCCTTTTCTATTTTGGCAGGATGAGCACAGCGTTCGTCGGAGGGCAGGTCTAACCGGTTTACAGCATCCCGATTCTGATCCGGTATCCATCGGCAATGCACATTCACGGTCATTTAGTTCTGCTGTAATGTTGTTTTTCTTGTTTTCCCCAGTCCCCCAACATTTTAATCGGAAATAATCAAGAATTAGCTTAACACTAACCTTCCATATGATAGAATTCGGGAACAGGTCAATGTAAACTGAAATTTTGCAGGGAGTCTCATTGGTATATCATGTCCAGCAATCATTCTAAAATGGAGAATGAGGTTAAGACAGCCGAACTGATGATTGATATCTTTTGTCATGGTCAGCATAGCAGAAGAGATGGTCTGTGTCCGGAATGCAGAGGACTTCTTGACTATGTCAGGCTGCGCCTGGAAAGATGCCCCCTTCGGGAAGACAAGCCCAAATGCTCAAAATGCTCCGTACATTGCTATAAGCCTGACATGAGGGAAAAGATCAGGGCGGTGATGAAATATGCCGGGCCGCGAATGCTCTGCCGCCACCCCATCCTGTCAGGCAGACATTACCTGTCAGGAGAATAATTTATAGACAGTCTCCAGATTGCCACAATGGTTAATTATACCTCGGTAATCCTCGCTTTTATTTATTCCTTGTAATTGAGGACAAGGTGCAGCAGGCATTGCTTCCTGTATAATTCCCGTTTCTTCATTTTGTTGTTTTATGATACATTGCAAGCGGTAATGATTGAAATAATAATACATCACCGGAAAACCAGGCGGCAAACGAGGAAAAAACTTAACCTGCAGCGTCGGGAGAAATCTGGCTACTTAACTCAAATGTCAAAATGGAGAGAATCATTTAATACATTAATGATATAAATGGAACAACACCCAATTATCTTTGTATCTGGAAGGGATATGCATATGAAAATTTGCCGCAGTGCGTTGCTATTCATTTTATTGTCATTACCAACAATATTTGGTTGTGCGCATTATAAAACCATAGATGGTTTCACTGCCGGCGAATGGTTTACAATGGGCCATCAGGCTGGTATTGATAATCGCCTGGACAAAGCGCTAGATGCATACAGTAAGGCAATAGAGCTCGATCCAAAAGTTAAAGATGCCTATATTAACCGTGGACGTGTCTATTATTATCTTGGCAATTACAATCAGGCAATTGCCGATTACAATAAGGTCATTGAGCTGAATCCGAAAGATACAGAGACCTATGTTAACCGCGGGCGTGCCTATTACCATCTTGGCAATTACAATCAGGCAATTGCGGATTACGACAAGGCCGTTGAGCTCGACCCGAATGATGCAGAGAACTTTGTTAGCCGCGGAAATACCTATGATAAACTTGGCAACCATAAACAAGCAATTGCCGATTACAACAAAGCCATTGAACTAAGCCCGAAAAATATGTATTTCTATGAAAACCGGGGAAGTTCCTATGTTAAGCTTGGCAACCACAATCAGGCCATTGTTGATTACGACAAAGCCATTAAACTAAACCCGGAATTTGCATTTGCCTATTATAATAGAGGACTTGCCTTTAGTGCATCTGGTAACCACAATCAGGCCATTGTTGATTGGAAAATAGCAGCCAGACTAGGTCTCAAAGAAGCACAGGATCATTTGAAGCATCAGGGGATTGCCTGGTAAATAAATCAACCACCTAGCTAGCTCGCTGTCGAGGCATGAAATGAACGTCATTATATCGCAGCTAGCTCACGAGAATTAACGCTCGTCCCGCGTGAGCGGGATTTAAATAACCCATATCCTATTGCCAAATGAGAAAGGCAGAGCCATGACAGCACAATTACACAGCAAAGAAAAACGAGCCTCTTGTCGAATATTATTCCTGCTCACCTTTTCCATTTTCCTTATGTCCTGCCTCGGCTGGATAATGGAAAAGCCATCCTTCGCCATTCGCGGGGTCACTCTCAGGCCCCTCTCTTTTACACAGATGAATCTTCTTCTCGATCTCGAGATAAAAAATCCGAATAGATTTGATCTTAATCTCCAATCTTTTGAATACATCGTTTACCTTAACAATGAAGAAATTGGTAACGGCCGGCTGGAAAAGGAACTCTTGATCCCCTCATCATCAACAACGCAGATACAGGTATCTGTCGCTGCCAAATTTAAAGATATGAGTGGAAGCCTGAAGGCTATTTTAACACAGGGCGACCTGCCTTATAAGATAGAGGGAAAGGCCGATGTCAGGGCCGCATTCGGCAGCCGCGAATTTCCTTTCTCTAAAGAGGGGCGTATCAATTGGAAAAATTAGTACGGAACAACATAAACCACTAACATAAGAATCATTATTAGGAGTGGTTTCCCCTACGATGAGTTCCGGACAGGCTCGTTCTCCGGAAACGATTTGCATTAATTGAGGGATGAGAATAATATTTGAGAGCGGAGAATGTCCGGAACAATCGGGTGAAAAACATTCGGGATCATGGAGGATGAACCATGAACGGCGCGATGTTCGATACCATCATACATAATGGCACTCTAGTGGACGGAACCGGCGGTAAAAGGTATGAGGCGGATATTGCGATCAAAGGAGGAAAGATTGCCGAGATTGCACCGCAAATCGGGAAAAATGCGGTAAAAGAGATAAACGCTTCCGGGAAGATCGTTGCGCCCGGATTCATCGATATTCATTCCCATGCCGATTTCATGATTCAGGCGAAAAACCACAACGAAATCTTAAAACCGCTGGTTATGCAGGGGATCACTACCTTCGTCGGCGGCAACTGTGGATTTTCCACCTGTTTTATCCCGGAGGAGCATCGGCAGGTGACCCTGGCCTATCTGGAAAAGCTCAGCCTTAAAAACATGGACGGGGAAATACACTGGCAGAATCCCGATCAGTTCATGACAAGGGCCGAGCGACAGGGACTGCTCCTCAATATGGGACTCCTTGCAGGACATGGGTCCCTCAGGATCGCTGCCGCCGGAAGTGTCAACCGCCTGCTCAAAGAAGACGAGCAGAACAGGATGGAGCACTATCTCGATGTTTGCCTCGAGATGGGCTGCCTGGGCCTGTCGACCGGGCTGCAGTATTATCCCGGATCGCAGAGCGATACGGACGAACTGGTCAGGCTCGGCAGGGTTTTAAAAAGAAGAGGAGGCATCTTCACCTCCCACCTCAGGAGCTATTCACACACCCTCGACCTGGCACTGGATGAAGTGATCCAGGTAGGGAGAAAAAATGATGTACCCATACAGGTATCCCACCTCTACTGGCAACCCTATACCAGAGGTATGGCCGGGATAATGAAGGGCATCATCAGGCTGGGTTCCTTCGCCTACAACCGTCTGAAGATCCCCATACCCATAGAAAGGGGGCTGGAAGCAAAACTGAAAATATTGGAAAAGGCCGCCCGTGGCGGGGTCAATATTCACTTTGACCAGCTTCCCACGGCACAGGGCTTTACGGAGCTCCTGGCCTTTCTTCCACCCTATGTTCACGAAGGCGGCCGGGCCGCGGCTCTCCAGAGACTCCGGGATCCTGCCTTCAGAAAACGGGTCAAGCGCGATCTCACGCATGCCGAGCCTGACTGGCCGCACCGGGATGGGGCTACCTGGTCCTTCAACTATATAAAAATGACCGGCTGGGCGGGACTGCGGGTGATGGCAGTAACCAGCGAAAAGAACAAATGGACAGTGGGGAAGACCTTCCCCGAAATCGGCAGGCTTACCAAGCGCACTTCCATGGACGCGCTGGCGGACCTTCTCATCGATGAAAACGGTCAAGTGATGGTTTTCCATACTCCCACACAGCCGGATGATCCCTTCGTAGAACGGTCGCTCTGGGCAGCCTTCACCCATCCACTATTCGTACCCGCCACCGATACCATACTCACTCCCTACGGGAGACCATCCCACGTTTTCTACGATTGCTTTCCGCGTTTTATCAAGCTCTTCGTTAGGGAACGGAAAATGTTGAGCCTCGAGGAAGCAGTCTTCAAATCTACGAGTATGCCGGCATCGATCATGGGAATAAAGGATCGGGGAGTCCTGCGGAAAGGAGCATTCGCTGATATTGTCATTTTTGACATGGAGAACATCGACACCACAGCCACTTTCCACAAACCAGATGTTCATCCTGCGGGAATCGAAAGAGTTATTATAAACGGCGAGGAGGTCGTATCGGACGGCAGGTTCAACAAGGAAGTGCTTCCCGGAAGGGTAATCAAAAAGGCCAGGTGAGTTAATGCACAAATCAAGGCAAAGTAATGTCTGGAAAACCATGGGTATAAAAGAACTTAAGGGAGGCTGCTATGACGAAGAAGAAGAGTTCTGTTAAGGCTATTAGAATCACCCTCATAACAATTGCTGCCGTTATTGTGCTGCTGGCTGGGGGCGGCTATCTTTACTACCTCGCCATTATCCAGTACCCGCTGTCCCGCGTGGATGGTGAACTGCAGGTCAAGGGCTTACAAAACAAAGTGGAGGTGATACGCGACTCCTGGGGCGTGCCCCATATTTACGCACGAAACATGCACGACCTCTTCTTTGCCCAGGGTTACACCCAGGCCCAGGATCGCTGGTGGCAGATGGAATTCTTTCGCCATACCTGCCAAGGCAGAATCGAAGAGCTCACCGGCCGGAAGGAGAGCCTCCTGAACACTGACATCTACCTGCGCTCACTGGGTCTATATAAGGTCTGCCGTCAGGAATACAACATGTATACTCCTGATCAACGCGCCCCGCTGGATGCGTTTGTTGAGGGAGTAAATGCTTACATCTCCGGGAAAAGCCCTCAGCAGCTTTCCGTCAACTACACTATCCTTGGCCTGACCGGCATTAAGTTCAAAATCGAACCCTGGAGTCCGCTCGATACTCTGGCCTTTGCCAAACTGATGGCTCTCGATCTCGGCCTCAGCCGCGACACCGAGATATCCCGCACCAAACTTAACTCTCTCATCGGACCGGAAATGACCGAAAAATTCCTCCTGCCCTCCTGGCCCAACGGCCTCAAACCCACCATCATGCTTCCTGAGGACGTTCAGGCCTTTATGCAATCCGTTTCCTTAAGAGCGCAGAAATCGGCAAAAGGGAGCGCCTGTTTCATTCCCAAGGCCGCATTAACTGAAGCAGCCCCGAATCTCAGCCCTATACTGGGAGAGACTGAAGGGGCGGGCAGCAACGGGTGGGTAGCCACCGGCGCAATGACGCAGAGCGGAAAGGCCATACTGGCCAATGACCCCCACCTGGGCATACAAATGCCGTCTATCTGGTACGAGATAGCCCTTCACTGTAACCTGCCCGCCCAGGAGGCCCCGTTCGACGTAGCAGGGTTCACGTTCGCTGCCAGCCCGGGCATCATAGTTGGTCACAACAATGATATCACCTGGGGCACTACAAACGTCTATCCCGATGTCAATGACCAGTATATGTTAAAGATCAATCCGGCTAACCCTCTCCAGTACAAATGGAACGGCGTCTGGCGTGACATGACTGTGCGCGAGGAAACGATCAACTTCGGTAACGGCAAGCCCCCGGTGGTAATAAAAGTCAGAGAGACTCACCTCGGCCCTGTGATCAATGAGAATCGCTTCGATCCCAAAACTGGCAAAAGACAGGATTTCAATAACACTGACCCGTTGGCCCTTCGCTGGACGGCGCTCGAGCCTTCCAATCTGACTATTTCCGTCATCGCTCTGGACAAGGCCCGCAACTGGGAGGAATTCCGCAACGCCCTCAAGTACTGGGACGTTCCGTCACAGAGCTTCCTTTACGCCGATAGGCAGGGCAACATCGGCTACCAGATGCCGGGCAAGATACCCATACGCCCCAAAGGCTACACTGGACAGACACCGGCCCCCGGCTGGACCGACGAATACGTCTGGAAGGGCTATGTGCCCTTTGATCTCCTCCCCCGCATCTATAACCCGGTGCGCAATTTCATTGTAGCGTCCAACCAGGAAGCAGCTCCGCCTCAGTATTACGAATTTCTTCAGTCACGGACCGGTGCCGACACCAACCCCAACTTCGGCAGCCGGTATAACAAGTGGAATTATGGCTACCGCGCCTCGCGCATCTATGAAATGATCAATCAGCTTGTTCCCAATACTGTGGCCACGTACCGCACCATACAGAACGACAACAAATATCTCAGCGCCCTGGAAGTATTGCCATACCTGGCGGGGCTGAAATTCAGCGACAAAGACCTTACCGACGCCCGCGACTGGATGGTCAAATGGGACGGAATGTGTACCGAGGATAGCCCTTATGCCGCACTTTACGGAGAGTTCTGGATGAAGCTGACGAAGAATGTTTTCCAGAACAAGCTGGGATCAGTGATCAAATCAGAAGGTGGAGACAGAGAGATGTGGGCGATCAATCTCCTCCTGAAGACGCCGGACGATAAATGGTGGGATGATCCGGCTACTTCAGCAAAGGTCGAGACGAGGGACGATATGCTCGCCCGCTCTTTTGCCGAAGGCTATGCCGCCGCTGTGGCTGCTTTGGGCAAGGACCGCAGCAAGTGGAGGTGGGGTAAATTGCACGCGGCCAACTTCATAAGCAATCCCCTGGGCTTAAGCGGCATCAGTCCGATAGAATCGATCGTCAACAAAAGCAAGGTGCCCATGGGCGGCAACAGCGAATGCGTAAACAGCCAGATGTGGATGGCCAGTTCCGGTGATTTCTCCCCACGGTCGATACCCTCAATGCGCATGATAATTGATATGAACGACCTGACCAAATGCGAGAGCATGAACTCCACCGGTCCGAGCGGCAATCCCGGCAGCCCGGGCTACGGCAATATGATTGAATCGTGGAGCATCGGCAAATATCGCCCGATGCTCTGGACCCGCGAGCAGGTGGACGCGGCCGCTGTCCGCAAACTTGTGCTGATGCCTTGATGGAAACAGCGTCGAGCGTATGGATACTGCACTTATTTGCCCCATACTCTGTGACAGGAAACTTCGCTGGCGTCTTCCTGGGGGGAATTAGCAATTATTGGCGGGAAAATAAAAACCCCTCGCGGAACATTACTTCCAGCGAGGGGCTAACGAGAACCGCTTATGCCGTCTTGTCTTTTTACTGGAGTCCGTCATTTAACAGTTGGTCTTTTCAGGGTGATAATCACCACGAAGACCCTGTGTTTTTCTTTTATGTTAACTTCCAGTAGAACAGACTCAATACGTGCATAACAGTATCTCGATTATTCAATTTCTTGTTATTTTTACATTCCCTGTTAACTAAAAAGGGAATACTAACCTTTAATGCTGCCAATTAAGAAGAGAGCTGCAATGCTTTTTATCCATGAGTTGTAATCAACTCTGTAAATAACTGCTCTTTTAGCAGTTTAGCATTATCACTAACAACCAACGACGCTCTTTTAATTACCTCCTGTTGAAATGGCGTAACTTTTTCACATCATCCGGTCATTGCAGCATCTCTTCATGCTTAGTGTACTGCTGCTTATTGATAATGTCAAGGTGTAGAACGAATATGGCATAACGAATATAATACTCCATTTATGCCAATTTTTGGGTGCCCAATTCACACGGAAAACCATCATTGTTAAATGATATTAGATATTTGTGACTTTTACCAAAATAATTATCCAATCTGCTGACAGTCGAAGAGGTGTATAAAGGGTTTCTTCCGTTATTTCAAAGGAGTTTTAATGAGTAGTTCGATCAGTAATTCTCAAGTACGGTGCCTGCCTAAACCTGAACACAAAGTGGATGGTACAATATTTTACCAGCTGCACAAAATTGAAATATCGATGATGACTTTGCCCCGTGATGCATTTCCTGAAATGTATGCTTGAGTTGTTTTAAGAACCGTGTAAGATTTCAACCAGACAAAGCAAATCAACATATTGAGGAATAAAAGGCGTTCAATAATCAACCAGTTAGCAAGAAGCTGTCGAGGCATGAAATGAACGTCATTATATCGCGAGCTCGCTCACGAGAATTAACGCTCGTCCCCAAGTGAGCGGGATTAAAATCAATCACGAGAAAGGATTTATAAAGCATGAACCAGACTATTGAAATCATGAAGAATCATCGGTGTATCCGCAGCTTTCTGGATAAAGAGATAACGGATGCCATTATCGATGAGTTGGTAGCCGTGGCGCAGGCTGCCCCGAATTCCATAAACGGCCAGCAGATCAGCTTGATCATTGTCCGTGACAAAGAGAAAAAACGCCGGATAGCGGAAATCGCCGGAGGCCAAACATGGATAGCTCAGGCACCGCTGTTCATTTTGTTCGTTGCTGATTTTTATAAGGCCAAACTGGCGGCTGATAAAGTCGGCAGACCCCTCGTCATTCCCGAAAGTGTTGAGGCCACTATTGCCGTCGCAATTGATGCCGGGATATGTCTGCAGAATGTCATTACAGCGGCAGAATCCCTCGACCTGGGGATTGTTCCCATCGGCGGTATCCGCAATGATCCCGCAGCGATGATCGAACTGTTGAATCTGCCGGAATATACTTTCCCCCTGAATGGACTTACGATAGGCTATCCTGCGGATAGATCACATAAGAAGCCCAGGATGCCTTTGGCGGCCTTCAGGCATGATGAATCCTACGACCCGGCAAAGCTTCCCGGCCTGATAGATGAGTATGACGCCTTGATGCATCCCTATCTGAAAAGTGTGGGCAGAGAAAACGAGGTCAACTGGAGTACAAATACTCTTAATTATTATTCGTTCGTATATTTTCCCAGGGTCTACCCGACCATGAAGATTCAGGGATTCAAGAACGATAAATAGCCGGCGAGACCTGTTCCTAAACTTAACAGCACGTCTTCTGACCTGTATTTTATTGACAGAACATGTTGCGGCACATATACTCCGCCCATGATTGAATTGAACACCGCAACCAAAAGATATGGTACACTTGCCGCCGTCGACAATGTCTCGTTTCACGTCCAGGCAGGTGAGTATTTTGCTCTTCTTGGACCCAATGGCGCAGGGAAGACGACAATCGTTAAGATGCTGCTGGACTTTACCCGGCCGACATCGGGAAGCCTGTCGGTAAATGGTTTTCCCAGCACAAATTTAGCAAGCCGCATCGCAGTTGGTTATCTGGCGGAAAACTATCATATTCCTCCCTATCTTTCCGGGTGGCAGTATCTGCAGCGCTGTGCAGAACTGTTGGATATAAGCCAAGCCGATGCGCGCGACCAATGCCGACATATTGTCGAGCAAATCGGCATGCAAGGGAGAGAAAACACGAAGGTGAGCACCTATTCCAAGGGCATGATTCAGCGGTTCGGAATCGGCGCTGTACTCATCGGTAATCCGCAACTCCTAATTCTCGATGAACCCACTTCCGGCCTTGATCCTATCGGGATCAGGGAAATACGCCAGCTTTTAGAATCACTGAAAGACCAAGGCATGACTATCTTCCTTAATTCACACCTGCTGTCGGAAGTAGAAAAAATATGCGATAACGCCGCAATCATCAATCGCGGAAAGCTTTTAGTGAAAGACACCATTTCTTCCCTGGTCAAGAATGGTGATACTCTGGAAGATGTGTTTGTAAGGTTCATAAAGGGTTGATAGGAAAATGTCCAAGGCACGATCCCCCATCTTCAAAATTGCGAAATATACACTTTTGGATGAAGTAAGGCAAAAGAGCCTTATCATTATGTTCATTATCTGCGCCCTATTTATATTTCTCATTCGCAGTTGTTATTCGGGTAATTATATGGTGAACGGGCAGACACTGGATCCGGGAACCGTTGTCCAAATGATGTCCAAAATTACTTTCCATGTTATCGCCATAGGTGTGATGCTTTTAACAGCGTTGCTTGCAATGCGTGTGTTAAAACGTGACCGGGATGATGGAATGCAATCATGCATATTGTCCAAACCGATAACGCGACGGCAGTATATAGCGGGTAAGATATTGGGTTTGTGGGTTTTATCGACCATCCTCATGTTCACCTTGCACGGCATTGTGTTCATTATTACATCGCTGAATTTAAAAGCTGTCCTGCCGGAATATCTCCTTGCTTCATTGCTCTGCTCTTTCAACCTGCTCTTTGTGGTTATTGCCGTGCTCCTTTTGTCGCTCCTAATGCCTGATGTGATTGCTTTTCTTTGTGTTATGGGCATCGGCATCACTGGTCTCGTAGCCGACGGAATATTTGCTGTAAGTCATAGCCAAATAGCACAAGCGATGGTGCAGCAATCGGGTTTTCCATCGGACTGGACATGGTGGAGAGTTGTTTACTATTTATGGCCGAAACTTTCCGGGACTGAGCAGTTTGCGTCTTCGTTTATTGGCAGTGGAGTGGTCCACGAATTCGGATCGATATATCCGCTCATCAACATTCTTATCTACAGCTTTATTCTCGGCGCATTGCTCTTCAGGCAGTTCAGGCATGAAGACATAATTTGACCGCTACGATAACCCTTATCGAAAAGGCAAATTGAACTATCGGGTCTAAGAGAGCAGAGCTTCCGGATAAAAGCGCTCATCTGGGAGCAAAGTGGACATTGGGTTTCATGAAAAAACTAATGACACATCTTTGAACAGATGGGAATGATTTTGCGCTTGCCATACTGAGAAGAACTAAGCTATTTTACTGTGGGTTATACTCATCGCATTACAGCCCTTAGGCACCAGAGGTTTATCTGAATTGAGGAATAAAGAAAGATCGCATAGTTACTAAAGAACGTGTAGGCCTGCTTTTCTCCCGATTCCGGCTCGTCGAGACTTTTTATAGTCTCCTCGCGCGGATAGTCCGTGCAAACCTTTGCGCCTTTTTTAATAAATTAACCATCTGCCGATTATTACAACAAGAAATATTTAATGCCTTGTTCATTCTTTCGTCAATATTTTTTCAACCCGGAAGATTATTCATTATCAAAGGGCGCTTTATTTAAAAGCGCCCAATAAGAGCCTATTTCGGCAATAACCTGGACAAAATAATCAAACCGGACAGGCTTCACAATGTAACTGTTCGCACCAAGCTTATAACTCTCAATCTTGTCTTTATCGGAAAGAGATGACGTAAGTACCACAACCGGGATCATTCTGGTGCCCTCATCCGACCTGATTTTTTTCAGAATCTCCAGTCCGTTAATTTTCGGCAGATTAAGGTCCAGCAGAATCAATCTGGGGTTGTCGCACATGCCGCAGTCCTTGTATTGCCCCGTTCGGAAGATATAATCAAAGGCTTCTTCGCCATCTCGCAATACCTTAACCCGGTTGGCAAAATTATTTTCTCCGAGTGCTGCCAGAATGAAATCACAGTCAGCAGTACTATCTTCCACAAGAAGAATATCAAATAAGCTGCCAGTCATACACTCTCCTCTCCTCTTCTCCCCCTCCATCCCGGTTCAATACCCAAACCTGTTCATAATTTAGCAGAATGCCGATGAAAATTCAGTGCTCTAATATCTGATTTTCGACAACGGAATCTCTTAAGATTTTTGTCCGTAATTATTGAGAAACCTTTGCCTCTCGGAGGGCCGTTGTGGTGGATAGCGTAAAATTATCTGTCAGATGAATAGGAAATTATCGGAGACGGCTTGCCTCGTGGACTCCCTCCTATAATTCTTGCTTCTCCATTTTGCCGTTTTATGCTACATTACAATCGGCTACAGATGAAATGATTTGTACTGCCGGAAAGCAAGGCGGTAGATATAGAAAACAAAACTCGATCTGTCGGATCGCGAGAAACCGGTCTAACTGATATAATTAAGCATATGATGAAGAAAAGCGCAAAAAACCCAGTGTCCGGTTTCCGATGGATATCGATAGCATTGACAATTTCACTCGCGATAATATTTCAGCATCACCCGGCCTTCGCCGCTGCTCTCTCGGACATTTCCAGCCCGATCCCCGCCTCGGCAATGAAACTGGTTTCGTTCTGTGCCAACCCCAAAACAGGGTTCGATGCCCAGGCCATAGCTGCACTTGTGGATTTTGTACTCGATCCCAAGCCAAATAAAGAAGGTGAACTTCCAATAATCCAGGAAGCCCCTGGAGCCTATTATGAATTCGATACCGGAATCAGCTTCTCTAATTTCCTGCAATACGCCTACAACAGCAAAATTCCAGCGGCTCTCACGAGCCCATCATCCCTGCGCTATTCAATATGGAACAACCTCCCGGGAGAATCACAAAAAATGCCGAGCCACTGGAAATTCCCTGCACCAGGCGGCAAGCCTGTAATCATTTACGGATTACAACGTGACGGCATCACGCCTGACCTCACGACTGGCGTCTACTATGAATACGATCTGAAAAGAACGCTCATCCTTCTCAATCACAAAGGACGGCAGGTGCTTATTTCCATTTCCAAACAGAGCAGCATATCCGACATCGGTAAAAAAGGCTTCATCCTGGGGAACGATGAGGATTGGAATTACTATTATTCAGGCATACCCGGTTCGGCTAAGACAGGCCTGGGATGGGTTAAAGCTTACATCTATGACTATTTTTCGGTGGGCGTTTTTGTCGAGTCGGGCACTTCTCCGGCCACAGTCAGATCAGGATTTTTTCAATGGATTCGGGCCGGCTGGTCCGGAATAAATTTTGTCCAAACGAGCCATATAATCAAGGGAATGAAAAGAAATGCCCGAAATTCAAAAACAATCCTGGAATCTCCAAAATTGCCGGCGCCAAATCAAATAGCCTCGACTTATCAGTCGCTTGCAGACTTGCCCAGAAATGATTTAGTAGAAAAATATGCCACTTTGCAGCAGGCTCGACAATCCCTGGCCGTTCTGAACGGTAAAATCACAACAAATGAAATAAAAAAACAAGACTCCTCTGCCAACACACCTAAAGAGCAAATTATTGAAGAATTGATGCTGGAATATCTCAAAATTGCCCTGGGCAAAGCATCCCTTTTAGGAACAAAAGCCGTTTGGGGAATTAAATAATCAGGAGTCATGCCGTTCCAATTTTTAGTAGTAGCAGATAAACGGAGTTGTTGATATTTTCTCTACAATGGTGTATAGCATTGCCGTCATTAACCAATCGCGGGGTCTGCCATGAACAAGCGAATTATATGCATTGTTGCAATTGTCAGTTTCCTTCTTCTCATCTCTTACATTCCTGTCACCACCGACATCATTGTTGACCAATGAGCAAAACGCAATTCATTGATCAAAAAAAACTGGAAGACATTTCACTTCAAGCCAAGCAGTCACCGCGCCTGCGCAAAAATTACAACTTTCACCATGCCGACCATGAAATTTGCCATCGACTCCTGAATGCCATGGAGCCTGATTCATATATACAGCCGCACCGGCATCTGGACATAAACAAAGACGAAACATTGATAGTTGTTCGGGGTTCGATGGCGATAATCATTTTTAATGACGCAGGCAAGATAGAAGAAAAATCGATTCTGGAACCTGACGGCGATGTTCTTATGGCTAACATTCCCCATGGCGCATATCATACCTGGCTGTCCCTGAAAGAACGGAGTGTCTTTTTTGAGGCCAAGGGAGGGCCTTTCCTGCCGCTGACAAACGATGAAAAAGCTCCCTGGGCGCCCGAAGAAGGTCATGAATCAGCCAAAGCATATCTGGCATCCCTGAAAAAACTATTTTGAAGCAAGAATCTGGCATTTATTCAAAAATTGGCAAAGCGGATATAATTTACGACAATGCCCAGTTAGACCGATAGCAATAAATGCACAAGGAAATAGGATAAGAGAATTATATGTTTTGAATTGTTTTTATAGTAAAAAATCATAAAAAATATTTAGAAAGGAAGAAAAATGAGCAATATTATAAGTCTATTTAAAAGAATATTCTTCAAAAAGAAAAGAAAACATACAAGATTTCATGTACCTAATAAATCAGTTGTTATTATAACACCGACTACCGAAGATGGTATTCACTACCAAGTAAATGTCATAGATGTTGGCATGGGCGGTATGGCATTTGTTTACGAAGGATCTCCCGAAGAATTACAAAAAAGCGGGTATTTAAAATTGTTTAATAATTCAGTGAAAGAAAGCAAGATAAGATTCCAAACCGTAGCTGATAAAAAAACTGAAGATTCCCAATACAGGAAGCGTTCCATAAAGTTTGAGTGGTTTGGAAAATTAGGAGAACGAGACTTGATGAAATTTATTAAAGAAAAGGGCTATATGCCGAAGGAATAGGAATGTGATATCTTTTTATCTATACGTTACATAACCAAGAAACTAAGTTATCTATAATTCCTCCCGTCTCTCAGCTTGGGACTTATTGACGTAAAGATTCAATGCTTCATTTTTATTTTATTTTTGCTATTAGTGAAGCCGGCACGAATGTTGTTTATCAACCCATAATAAGCACCATTCACGATCGACGATACACCTCGCCACGGCACCATACATTTTGCGGCTAATATTTCCTTTGACATACACGACTCTCTTGTCTTATGCTTTGCCAATGAAAATCAGAATTATTTTCCTGAGCTTGTTGTCGGTTATTGCTTTTTTACTCCTTGCGGGCTGTGAAAAACGCAGTGCAGTTCTTATTGACTTTCAAGAACCCCAAAAAGATTACACTCGTCAATTGCCACCAGGCGAGCTGGCACTGAGAAAGATTACCGATCCCAAGCAGATTCCCGACTACACAAAGGCTTGCTCTGATATTGACGGTTTAAAGGAAGCAATCGAACGTAGTCTAAACTATATGGCAAAACCATCTAGCAAATCATTTTATCCTTATGGCGACATCACTCATGAACATGCGGTAAGAAGCCTGCAGGAACTGAAAAAACTTTTTACATCGGGATTGTCCCCCCAGCGGATGAACGCGGTTTTACGGGAAAATTTCGATACGTATATTTCGGTCGGCTGTGATAATCGGGGAACGGTGTTGTTTACAGGATATTATACACCTATTTTTGACGGTTCGTTTATACGCACAGAGCGTTTCAAGTATCCTTTATACAAGTCGCCTGACGATCTGTTAAAATCGCCTGACGGGACGATTCAGGGTCAAAAGGGGCCGGATGGTCGGATCCTGCAATACCCGAGCAGGTTGGATATACAAAAATCCAATATCCTTGACGGCAAAGAGCTTTTATGGCTTGGCGACCCGTTTGAAGTTTATATCGTGCATGTGCAAGGCTCAGCAAAAATTCGTCTGCACGACGGGCAGATCGCAGCAGTCGGCTATGCCGCGCATAACGGTTGGGAATACCGGAGTATCAGGCAAAAAATGATAGCTGATGGAAATTTTACGGAGAAAAACATCAACATGAAAGTCATGATTGATTATTTTAAGGCGCATCCTGACGAAGTCGATATGTACGTTAGTAAAAATCCCCGATTTGTTTTCTTCAAATCTGAAGAAGGCGATCCCAGGGGTTCGCTCAATGAGTCAGTAACTCCATTTAGAACGATTGCAACGGATAAGACTATTTACCCCAGAGCCATGTTTTCCTTTGCGGCCGTTGATCTGGACAGGCCCATAGGGTTTGCCTTGGATCAGGATGCAGGAGGCGCTATCCGGGCCGCGGGCAGATGTGATGTTTATATGGGAGTTGGAGACTATGCCGG
>JANYAY010000179.1 GCA_025361065.1 Deltaproteobacteria bacterium | reverse complement strand
CCAATCAATTTGCCGTTCATTTCATATGGCGAAATAGTTATGCACAGCACCTTTTCTTTCCTCTTTGATTCATAATAATAATTTTTCCGTTTACCCTCTCTTATTTCAGAAAAAATCACATCAATTTTATGAATACTTTCTGGTTTTTTATGACAGGACCTTATGTCCATGCCTATGTGTTCAGGTTTTCGATCCACAATCTGGGCACTGTAATCATTATAATAGAGGATTCCGCCATCAAGATCCGATACTGTGATCCCCACTGGAACTTGATCCAAGACACATCGCAACTCGTTGTCATTCATATTTTTATCTTTCGTCAATCGGTGTAACATAAGATTGTAGAATTTTATTTTCCATGTCTTTGACAAAAATTATCATTTTGTACTCCAAGAGGGTAAAGAAAGTGGCGCCGGTATTCCGGCTGATAAGGTTTTTGATCGGCTTGAAGCAAAATATAACAAGCTCACGAGCGAAACCTGAGGCAGCCCGTGCAATGCGTTTTTTTCCCGCTCGCCGAATTGTTATGCCGTTTCGCCATGCCAGTCTTTCCGAAGAATTGCCCATAACTTCACGTCTTCAAACACTCCCCACTTTCGTACGCGTTGACGTAGTACCCCTTCTTGTACAAACCCGTTTTTCAGCAATACGTTACCTGAGCCTGGATTTCTAACCATGTGGTAAGCGTAGAGTCTGTTAAGATCTAAGTCTTTGAATCCGAAGCGGAGCATGAGTTTTAATGCTTCGCTCATGATCCCTTGTCCCCATACCTCAACTGTCAACCAAAAACTCAATTCCGCCTGAGAATGTTCTTGCTCAATATCTCGAATTTCAATCACTCCGCAGAACACTTTTTCAGATTTGCGCTCAATTACAAATGCAACAGAATGCCCTACCTCAAACTCTGCCAATTGTCTTGATACATATTGCTCTGCTTCACCATCAGGATATGGATGGGGAATAGAAATCATAGTATCGGCAATCTCACGAGCACTTGCGAAGCACCGAATTGAGGGTGCATCCGCCTGGGTTAGTGGACGCAGGATCAATCTGGTTGTTTCTATCGTGGATTGAGCAAACATGAGACGACCTTATCTCGACCGACTTTCACCGCAAGCTTTAATACTGACATTTTCACCGATCACCTCGCTATGCTGCCACCACCAAGGATTTGCGGCATAACATAGCCTTACTTAACCGGCAGGGACGGAGCGAAGCGGAGCCTACATCCGGAGAAAGACATGGGTGTGAGTTTTTGTTTCCTTGCCACAAATTCCAAACGTTGAATTCCTGTATGGATTTCACCCTTTTGGTCAGGGGAATTTATCTGAAGATATTTTTCAGTTATTGCATTAATAAATTTTTCACGCGCTTCTATTGGTATACGATGGAGATAAGGCAACCACGTAGTACGAAACCACCCTTTAAATTTTTCTTCATTTTCATGAATCATGTCTTTGGGCTTGAGTTCCAAGCTTACAACAACAAAGCCGGCCTCTTGCAGCCGAGGTTCATATTCTTCTGGGGCATAAAAGCCATATGGAAAAGAAAAATTTTTAAAATATTTTTTCCATTCAACTTTTTTAATTATTTCATTAACGGCCTCAACAACCTTAGATGCATTACCTTTGCCTCCCATCTGGACAACAACTTGTCCACTTGGTTTAAGAATCCGATATATTCCTTTGAGTACCGGCCTGTGGTCAAGCACCCAATGAAGAACTGCATTGGAAAAAACGACATCAAATTTCTGATAAAATGACAGTTTTCTCGCATCCTGATAGAGAAATGAGAGGTTAGGGTATGCATCAGAAGGAAATTTTTCATTGGCAAGAGAAATCATTTCCTCAGAGCTATCAATGCCCACCACGATACCGGCTTTAAGATAAGTTGCTATTTCGGCAGTGACTTTGCCATCGCCGCAACCAATATCAAGCAAAGATTCATTACCCCTCAAGTTGGGCAAACGGCCAAAATAAATTGTTCCAATTAGGCATACATCTCACAAACTCTCTTAGCCTTCTCAGGCTTGATCATGATAAACCACTTTTTCAAACCGTCTAACCGATCCAATGCTTTTTCACAAAGCTGTCGTTGTTTGTTTTTCAACCGTACCCCTTTAGCATAGTTTTGCGTTATCAGCTTAGCCTTCGGATGAACTCCATTGTAGGTCATGCCTTCAGCCATTCCCAAAGCTTTTTCGACGGTGCGTAGCGGATCTCCATTCCAATAATTTTCCAATACGCCAAAAACTCGCTCAATAGGATTGTACTTGCTATGATAGGGTGGATAATATGCCAATTGAATCTTTACATTCTTCTGAGCGCTGAAATAAACAAGCCATTTCAACCACTGGCTTCTAACCCCACTATTTTCCGGACCATTATCAGCATTAATCACCAAGGCATGTGGAGAATTACCGTTTTTTTCAATGTCGGCCAGATTTCTTGCAATCGATCAACCATAAAATCAGCCGTTACCGAACCAGTCGCAAAAAATAGCCAAGTTTCATTGGTATC
The DNA here is from genome assembly GCA_025361065.1 of Deltaproteobacteria bacterium. Taxonomy (GTDB): domain Bacteria; phylum Desulfobacterota; class Syntrophia; order Syntrophales; family Smithellaceae; genus MVRV01. Next base: position 716 of record JANYAY010000179.1, on the reverse strand, counting down.
GGGCCGAAATAAACCAAAAGGAGTGAGCTTTGCTTCGGGTGCAAAATCATGGTCAGATGCTTGCTCTCCTTGCCGACTCTTACCTCCGCGACTCAAATCTCCTATGGCTACTACTGCTTTTGTGTCAATCGATAAACGCACTGTATCAGAATCGGAATTGGCTTGCTGGTTAATTTGGTGTACTTGCTTAAAAATCGCATCTGTTTCTTTTATCTTGCGTAGCGGTTTGCTTTTGACTACTTTCCTTGGGTAAAATCCCATTTCCGAGAGCTTTCTACGGAGTGACCTTTCGCTGGGCACATTTTCAGGCAAATAACCTTTTTCTTCTATAAGCTGACGTCGAACTGCTTTGGCTGTAAGGCGTCTATATAATTTTGTTGTGCGAAATGTCGGATCAGTCTGACTGGTAGAATCACATATTTTTCGAATATCTTCTGCTAATCCAGGACGATTCTCTTCAAAACACTTGCGACCTCTTGAGCTAAAAGCATCCTCACAAACAAAGCCACTCTGTAGTTCATGTATACCCTTACGTATCACATCACGGTTCCAGTCCAATTCAGTTGAAGCCAAACGCTGACCGCCTCGTCCTAACTGAACAACTACTGAAGCCATAAACAAGCGTCGATCGGCTCCCTTCAACATGCCAGCGGCAGTTAATATAATAGTTTTCGCTTCATCAGTAAGCTGTAAGTCCATTATGCTATATTCTCCAA
>JANYAY010000119.1 GCA_025361065.1 Deltaproteobacteria bacterium | reverse complement strand
CCCGCCAAAATTTCCAGAGCTTCTTTTTCGGCTATGTTTTGCTTTTCACTTTCGATAAAATATTTCTCCACTTCATCCCGGATATCTTTCAGCTGCGGCAGGTAAGCGGCCTTCTTGTCAACAACCCGTAAAATGTAGTAGATGTTATCGGTCTTAATAACTTTACTGATTTCATTTTTCTGCAGATCCATAAGTGTTGCTGCCAGGTCTTTGGCGGCAGCAAATTCCCGGGGAGAATTATTCAGCGGGAAAAAGTCCAAACTGCTGACTGCCAACTTGTTTTTCGCCGCATAGGCCGTGAAATTGTCTTCCTGGTAAATGGTATCATGCGCTTTTTTCGCTTCGCCATAGGCAATCTGCATTCCCCGCATCTGCATTAACTCTTTATTGACCGCGTTTCGTGTTTCCGCGAATGGTAATTGCTTGCCGTCTTTCGTTTTATATTTATCCATATTGCGATTATAATAATCACGAAGATCAGAGTCGCTGATGTTGGCGGGAGCAAAATCAAGGCCTGCAAAGGACAGATAAGTAATTTTGACCTGTTCGGCCTTGCGGAACAGCTTACTGTTGTTCTTTAAGCAGCTTTCCAATTCGGTTTCAGTAGGGACAATCTTCTTTTTAATATCTTTTCCCGTAATTTGCACAAAATTGACATTAATCTTCTTGTTTTGCAGGGTATAAATATCAAAGATTTCCTTATCGGAAACCTTGATGCCGTCACGAATAAGAGCTTCAATTTTACTTGCCGTTAAATTGATTTTTTGCGTATTTTCAAAATCTTCCGCAGAGGTTTTATTATAGCGTAAAAGCTGCTGATATTTCCGATCATCAAATACGCCGTCTGTCTGCAATGCAGGCAATGACATTATCATATTCCTTAATTCCTCGTCGGAGACTAGAACCTTCAAATCGGCAGCCTTGGAAATGATTACCTGGCGGCCCAGCAAACTGTCATAGGCCATTTTCTTCAGATCCATTTCTTTTAGTGCTTCCGGTGTAAGTTTTGCGCCATAGCGAAGCCTGACCATATCCATCAATTTTCTGTATTCGTCATGGAATTCCCCTTCGCTGATTATTTTTCCGTCAACTGTGGCGATGGCTTGTGTTGCCCGACTGTCCCTGTTGGAGCCGAAATAAAGTACAAAAACAAAAATGATTATTCCCAATATTAAGGACATTAACCAACTGCGCGCATGGCGTCGCAAAAAACTAAGCATAAAATCACCTCAAACTTAAAAATATCTGCCTTCCGGCAATAAAACTTTTACTTTAGTATTACAGTCATTTACAAAATGCAAATACAATTTAAAAAGGCGTTGATTAGGGTAAGGAAATACGGTATAGGAAAAAATATGTAGAAGAGTAATTATTTTAAGGTATTAAAAATACAGGAGGAACGATGCTGTTCGATTATATTTTGGGGAAATTTTCCAATGATCTGGCTATAGACCTGGGCACTGCCAATACCCTGGTTTATGTCAAGGGTAAGGGTATTGTCTTAAATGAACCTTCAGTTGTGGCGGTACATAAAGATGCCCGGGGAATGAAGAAAGTCCTCGCCGTCGGCAATGAAGCGAAAAAAATGCTGGGGCGCACTCCGGGTAACATTGTGGCCATTCGGCCGATGCGGGACGGCGTTATTGCTGATTTTGACATTACTGAAGCAATGCTGAAGCATTTCATCTTATGTGTTCATAACCGCAAATCTTTGGTGCGTCCCCGCATTATTGTTTCTGTTCCCTCAGGAATCACCCAGGTGGAACGCCGCGCAGTGCGCGAGACGGTGGAATCAGCCGGCGCCAGAGAAATATATCTCATTGAAGAACCAATGGCTGCGGCAATTGGCGCAGGGCTGCCTATCGCCGAACCGACGAGCTCAATGGTCGTTGATATCGGTGGCGGTACTACGGAAGTTGCAGTCATATCGCTGGCCGGCATTGTTTATTCGAAGTCCGTCCGGGTAGCCGGTGATAAAATTGATGAAGAAATTGTCCAGTATATGAAACGTAAATACAGTTTGCTCATCGGAGAAAGAACTGCGGAAATCATCAAAATACAGATTGGCTGTGCTTATCCCATGGAAGAAATGAAAACAATAGCCGTAAAAGGCAGGGATTTGATTTCCGGAATTCCCAAGACTATTGAAACGAGTTCCGAAGAAATTATGGGAGCCATTACCGAACCGGTTACGCTTATTGTTGATGCCATCAAAGATGCTTTGGAAAATGCTCCCCCGGAACTTGCCGGTGATATAGTTGACCGTGGTATAGTTCTGACGGGCGGTGGAGCGCTGCTGCAAAATATAGATGTTCTCATCAGGGAAGAAACAGGATTACCCATAACTATTGCCGATGATCCTCTGTGTGCCGTTGCCCGTGGCGCCGGTATGGCTCTCGATCAACTGGATGTGCTCAAAGACGTCACTATTCAGGTCTAATTGTTATTACATCAGCGTCTTCCGGCCTTGCCGGCAGTATAACAGTTCGACTCTTACCTAATATGCCGGTAAAAATGGGACGATGTGATGGTAAACGGCAAATTCAATGTAGATCAATGAATTGCTGTTAATCATCTGTTCTCAACATAGGGGCAGAGTCCGGACCGGCGTGACCATTATTTTCCTCACAGGTAAAAAATGTTTTCCTTGAAGAATTATAAAACTATCATTTTTGTCGTAATTATTATGGCTGTAGTTCTTATTGTTCTTTCCTACAATTTAAAGCAGAGATCTTCCGCCGGTTTGATAACAAAAGTTGTTTTGGAAGTTGCAGCGCCTGTTCAGAATGTTTTGAATGCTTCCGTCAAAAGTGTAGGCGATGCCTGGGACCGCTATTTGTTTCTGGTGGGCATGGAAGAAGAAAACAGGAATCTAAAGAAGAAAATCGATGATATGAAATCACAGTTGATTTTATATCAAGAGGGTTACCTGGAGGCGCAAAGGCTGAGAAACCTTCTCGCCCTGAATGATGCTTACAATTTTAATTTCGTTACTGCCCGCGTGATTGGTCGGGAACAGGTTGCACTTTCCAAAACTATTTTAATCAATAAAGGCACCGCTGACGGGTTGAAGGCGGGCATGCCGGTAATGGCGGCTCCGGGATTAGTCGGCAGGGTAATTGATGCATCCTGGCATGCAGCCAAGGTGCTTCCCCTTATCGACGAAAACAGTAACATCGACGCCATTGTGCAGCGCAACCGTACACAAGGGATAATTCGCGGTGCCGGTTCCCGCGGCTGTGTATTGAGATATATTTCTAAGATTCAGGATGTGAAGGAAGGAGATATAATTATTTCTTCCGGGATAGGAGGAGTATTTCCCAAGGGCATGATGATTGGCCAGGTCAACCATGTGGACAGACAAGAAGCAGGACTTTTTTTAAGAATTAATGTAACTCCGTCTATTGATTTTTCCAAGCTGGAAGAGGTATCGGTGGTAACTTCCGCTGACGATAAAAACGAAGGGGAATAGTAATGATTTATTATTTGTTATTGCCTTTTCTTTCCATATTATTAATTGTGCTGCAGAATACCATTGCGGATGTAATATTTTCCGGCCGCTTGATTCTGGAAATATCGATTATCGTATTAGTTTATGCCGGATTTCGCGTTAATTTAATTAAAGGGGCAATATCGGCATTTGTTCTGGGGTTTATGTTTGATTGTATCTCCGGTTCAGTTTTGGGGTTGTTTACTTTAATTTATGTTCTTATTTTTCTTTTTTCATTTTTTGTTTCCACACGATTGATTACCGAAAGAATGCCTTTTATTGCCCTTTTTACTTTATTTTGTGCCTTTTTAGAAGAATTTACAGTCGTCCTGTTTTATAATTTAGCTTATGGATTTGATATGTTAAATAACACACCAGCTGTTTTTTTACCGCAGGCGCTAATTGTCGGCCTGCTTGCTCCGGTATTCTTTTACATGATGCGTAGGGTAGAGGTTTTTTTCTATGGCAAACCGGCACAATCTGCTGAATGGACCGGAACCGGCCGAATTCCGGCAGAAACTTAATATTATCATTGTTGTGATTCTGGCTGCCCTTACCGTTCTTTTAGCAAGGCTCTGGTATTTGCAGGTTATCAAAGGCGATGATTTAAAGCAGAGATCGGAGAATAATTCTATCCGTTTCCGTAATGTTATGCCTTTGCGCGGTCTGATCATGGATCGGAACAGACATGTCGTAGTGGATAACCGCCCTTCTTTTGATGTGCTCTACATGCCCGGCAGAGGAAAGTATCCCGATCATTTAATTGAAAAGCTCAAAGTTATTTATAAACGCCGATCTCTGGAACTTTCTTACGACCAATCTTTGCCCAGACAAATGAAGCCCTATCTGCCGGTAAAACTGGAGAAGAATGTGGGCATGGAAAAAGTTGCCGTGGTCGAAACCAATGCTTTGGATCTGCCCGGTATTTATATTGACGTTTCTCCTGTCCGCTTGTATCTCGATGGCGAAACAATAGCCCCCATTATCGGCTATACCGGAGAAATCAGCAAAGAAGAGCTGGAAAAGGATGAAGAGGAATATGCTTCCGGTGATATTGTGGGAAAGCATGGAGTGGAAAAGTTTCTGGATCCTTATATCCGGGGCAGCCGGGGAGCGGAGTTGGTTGAGGTTAATGCTTACGGCAAAGAGATTAAAAATTTAGGACGAATTGATCCTGTTTCCGGTTACAATATCGTGTTGAACATTGATGCCGATTTGCAGAAGACTGCCTGGGAAGCATTTGAAAATCGGCCGGGTGCGGCCGTTGCTCTGGATCCCCGCAACGGTGCAGTCCTCACTATGGTAAGTTCACCTTCCTTTGATCCCAATTTATTTAATAGCGGATTTTCCAGAGAAGAGTGGGGGAAGATTGCTAATAATCCCTTGAATCCCCTATCCAACAGAGCAATTTCCGGACAATATCCTCCGGGATCAACTTACAAGATGATTGTTGCCGCAGCAGCACTGGAAGAGGGGATAATCACCCCGGATACAAAATTTTTGTGTGACGGTACTTATGCTTTCGGTAACAGGACATTTCGTTGCTGGCAAAAAAATGGTCATGGTCATATCAGTCTGCACAGGGCAATTGTCGAATCGTGCGATGTCTATTTTTACAATGTCGGGAGGTTGCTGGGGGTAGATAAAATAGCTCATTATGCCAAACTCTTCGGTCTGGGTGGGGTTACCGGCATTGATCTGCCCAATGAAAAAAGCGGATTGATTCCGACAAAACAATGGAAACTGGCGAAGATGAAAGAACCCTGGCAAACGGGTGAAACAATATCGATATCAATCGGCCAGGGATTTGATTTGGTAACTCCGCTGCAGCTGGCTTCCGCCTACAGTGCTTTGTCCAATGGTGGAATCCTTTGGCAGCCGCAGTTAGTGAGAAGTATTGAAACTATGGACGGCAAGATTCATAAGGAGTTTTTGCCGGCGAAAAAGGGAGAATTGTCTCTGAAGAAAGAAACAATTGATTTGCTCGGTCACGCCTTGTGGGGTGTCGTTAATGAACCAACCGGTACCGGGAAGGCTGCCCGCAGGCCTAATGCCGACGTCTGCGGTAAGACCGGAACTTCGCAAGTTGTCGGTTTGCCGGAGAATGAAAGGGCCCGCCGGGAGAAGAAGCTCGGCGTATTGCAAAGGGACCACGCTTTATTCGTCTGCTTCGCTCCGCTCAAAGATCCGGAAATTGCAGTTGCCGTAATTGTCGAAAATGCCGGTCACGGTGGTTCCGTTGCCGCTCCCATTGCCCGCAAAATTCTGGATGCTTATTTTGAAGGAAAGAAAAAAATAAAACAGCCGGAAGTTGTAATGCTGAATCCACCGGCAAAAAGTGAACATCAATAGATCTATGATTTTTTTTAAATTTGATCGGCGGATTTTTCAATATTTTGACTGGACACTTCTGGCGCTGGTGCTGGGTATCTGTGCGATTGGCATTATAAATATCTATTCGGCAGTCTTCAGTATAAGCGATAGGCAGATTCCCCTTTATCTAAAGCAGATCCAATGGGTTTTGCTGGGATCAATTTTTATGATGATGGTTTTTCTGGTTGATTACCGCGTAATCAGTGAAGGCGCTTATGTGATTTATGGTATCTCCGTTGCTCTTCTGGTGGTCGTTTTTCTTTTTGGTTATACAACTCATGGTTCACAAAGATGGATTGCACTCGGCGGCTTCTCCTTCCAGCCTTCGGAATTAATGAAGCTGACGACAATCTTGGCATTATCGCGGTATTTCGATGATCACAAATCCAATGAACCTTACACTTTAAAAGAACTTTTCCTTCCTTTCTTGATTGTGATTGTACCTTTTCTATTGATCCTCAAGCAACCGGACCTGGGTACGGCGCTGGTCATAATCATCGTTTTTGCATCCATTGTTTTTTTTATCGGGGTGAACTGGAAATCTATTGCTATCGTTTTAGCCGGCGGGCTGATGTTAATGCCGATAGCTTGGCACTTTCTGAAAGATTACCAGAAGGATAGATTAATCATGTTTCTTAATCCCGATAACGATCCGTTGGGTGCGGGTTATCATATCATTCAATCAATGATTGCCGTGGGCTCAGGGGGATTATTGGGGAAAGGTTTTTTAAAAGGTTCCCAGACGCAGTTGAAGTTCTTGCCGGAACAGCAGACCGATTTTGTTTTCTCCGTTTTTGCTGAAGAGTGGGGCTTTTTCGGAGCTCTGGTTTTGATTATTCTGTTTATGTCGCTGATTCTCTGGGGGCTGAAAATTGCCTTGCATTCCCGAGATTTATTGGGCACATTAATCGCATTTGGAATAACTGCCCTGATCTCCTGGGAAGTTTTTATTAACATCGGTATGGTTCTGGGAATACTGCCGGTCGTCGGTATCCCGCTGCCCTTTTTAAGTTACGGCGGCTCGGCGATGATTGTTTTAATGACGGCAATTGGATTATTAATGAATGTCAGTGTGCGCAGATTTATTTTACAACGTTAAATATTTATAAAGCCGCAAGGAGAAGGATATGTGGGAGAAAAAAAAAGAAGTTGAAGAAGTGAGGGCGTTTTTAGGCAAAGGCGCCGAGTTTATCGGCAAACTCATTTTTAACGGCGCTGTACGTATTGACGGTGATTTTCAGGGTGAAGTTTACGGGCAGGGTTCGCTGGTAATCGGCGAAGGTGCTCTGGTGAAAGCTAACATTGCTGTTAATAGTGTTTACATTGGCGGCGATGTTCACGGCAACATTGATGTCAAAGAAAAAATTAACATCCATTCTACCGGCAAGTTCTACGGTGATGTCCGAACACCGGTATTTATCATGGAAGAGGGAGCTTTTTTCGACGGGAGATCGCATATGAAAGAAGCAACAGAGGGGAAGATGGCAGTTGCCGAAGCAGTTTGATCCAATTCAATCACTTTCTATTTACTTTCAACTCGCCGTTAGTATTGGTTATATTGATAATTTAAAAAAAGTAGACTGCCGGTCAGAAAAAAGCTTGACAAGAAAAAAAGGTTATGATTAATAACGCGCGGTTTTTACGATCAGGAGTAACGTTTCTCAATGCTTCATGATGCAGACATATTCGCAACACATCGCAAAAAAATCCATTCATTTGAGAGTAATGTATTATTAATAATTAACGTATTGGCAAAAGACGTGAGGTAAGCCGTGGTTAGTGTTATCCCCGATGTTACGATTTTTATCCAGATGATTACTTTTTTGGCTTTAATTTATATTCTCAATATTCTGCTTTATAAACCCATCCTTGCCATAATTGAACGCCGCAAGAAAAAACTCGAAGAGTTGGAAAACGAAATCAAACTCTTTAATGAGTCTGTAGATAAAAGAGCCGCTGAATATGAGGAAAAACTAAAGCTGGCCAAAGCAAACGCTTCCGAGTTAAAAAAAGAGATAATTAAAGAGGGGGCGGATCAAGCCAAGAAAACTATCGATGCCGTACGCAATGAAATTCCTCTCTTGATGCAGGAATTTCAACAAAAGATGGATAAAGAAATCCAGACGGCTCGCCAGACCCTGGACAGTCAATCCCGGAAGTTATCTTTAGAGATTGCGCAGAAGGTGATGGGGAGGGCTGTTCAATGAAAAATTTATTTAAATCGGCAAGATTACCTTTGTTGTTCCTGGCTCTGTTTCTGCTTCAGGTCTCAATTGCCTATGCTTCCGGCGGAGGAGAGGGCGGCAATGAGGGAAACAAAAAATGGTTTGAATTCTTCTGGAAGACGCTTGATTTTGTGGTGCTCATCGGCTTTCTTTATTGGCTGCTGGCAGCAAAGATAAAAGAATTCTTTGTGGGACGCCGTCAGGATATTAAAGATTCGCTGGCAAAAGCAGCCGAACAAAAAACCCAGGCCGAGAGTAAGTTTAGAGAATATTCGGAAAAAATAGAAAAAGCTTCAGCAGAGATCGACGGTATCTTTGAGATGATTAAAGCTCAGGGTGTTGCCGAAAAGCAAAAGATTATCGAAGATGCGGAAAAGATAGCCAGGAAAATTAAAGAAGACTCCCAAATGCGAACGGAGCAGGAATTGAAGAAAGCGTCTGACCAATTGCGTGCAGAGGCAGTAAAGCTTTCCGTCCAAATGGCGGAAGAAATTTTAAAAAGAAACATTACCGTTCAGGATCATGAGACTATGGTCAGGGAATATATGGAAAAGGCGGTGAACAAAAATTGATCAGCAATATTTCCAAACGTTATGCGCGCGCTTTTTTTGATATTGCGGCAGAAGAAAACAAGCTCGAAAATTATTATAATGAGCTGGCGCAATTTTCTACCTTTATTACTCAGGATAAAACTTTGCGTGAATTTTTAGCCAATCCCATTTTTGAACAGGAAGTCAAAAAAAACGTTGTGGAAAAGATTATCGGCAAACTTCAGCTTTCGGCTATGACAATCAATTTTTTGAAACTACTGGTCGATAAGAAGAGAATTGAAGTATTGCCTGATATTACGACATGTTACCGGCAAATGATGGATGAAGTATTGAAAAAAATAAGTGTCAATTTGAAGACTGCTTTTCCTCTTTCTGCCGAAATGCAGGCTTATATCAGCTCCAGTCTGGAAAAATTAACTGGTCGGCAGGTGGAAATGACTGTGGAAAAAGACCCCGCCCTTTTAGGAGGAATAGTTATCGGGGTTGGCGATACACTTTACGATGGCAGCATCAAAAATCAATTGAACAACATGAGGAATCTCTTAGGGGAGGCAAGATAAGGCATGGAAACAATCAAGGCGGAAGAAATCAGTCAAATTATTTCTGAGCAAATTAAAAGCTATGAAAAAAAGCTGGATATAAGCGAGACCGGAACTGTCTTATCCGTCGGTGACGGTATTGCGAGAATCTACGGCGTGCAAAACGCAATGGCCATGGAGCTTCTCGAATTCCCGGGTGGTATCCTGGGTATGGTTCTCAATCTCGAAGCAGATAACGTCGGTGTTGCCGTTCTGGGTGAAGTTACCCACATCAAAGAAGGTGATATTGTTAAAAGAACCGGTAAGATTGCCCAGGTTCCGGTCGGTGAAGGACTACTCGGCCGCGTTATTGACGCAACAGGAAAACCTCTGGACGGAAAAGGCCCGATTGAAACCAATGAATACAGACGTATTGAAATGGTTGCCCCGGGCGTTATTCAGCGTCAACCGGTTAATCAACCAATGTACACGGGCTTAAAAGCAATTGATGCCATGACGCCGATTGGGCGCGGTCAGCGGGAATTGATTATCGGCGACCGTCAAATCGGTAAAACGGCAATTTGTGTTGATGCCATCATTCGCCAAAAAGACACTGGTGTTAAATGTATCTATGTTGCCATCGGACAGAAAAAATCAACCGTTGCCCAGGTTGTGGAAAATTTGAAGAAGCATGATGCCATGTCCTATACCTGCGTTGTGGCCGGCTGCGCCAGCGACCCGGCAACCCTTCAATATATTGCGGCTTATGCCGGTTGCTCGATTGGCGAGTATTTCCGTGACAAAAGCCAGGATGCATTAATTATTTACGACGATCTTTCCAAACAAGCTGTTGCCTACCGTCAGATCTCGCTTCTGCTGCGGCGTCCTCCCGGACGTGAAGCTTTTCCGGGAGATATTTTTTATAACCATTCCCGTTTGCTGGAACGTGCAGCACGAGTCAGTGCCGAACTTGGTGGTGGTTCTCTGACTGCTCTGCCTGTTATTGAAACGCAGGCCGGCGACGTTTCCGCATATATTCCGACCAACGTTATTTCCATTACCGATGGTCAGGTTTATCTGGAGCCCAGCGCATTTTTCTCCGGTGTTCGTCCGGCAATCAACGTCGGTTTGTCGGTGTCCCGCGTCGGTGGTGCCGCCCAGGTTAAGGCAATGAAGCAGGTTGCCGGAACACTCAAGCTTGATCTGGCCCAATATCGCGAGTTAGCAGCCTTTGCTCAGTTCGGGAGCGACCTGGACAAGTCCACACAAGCGCAACTGGATCGCGGTGTGCGTCTTGTGGAATTACTGAAGCAACCGCAGTTCCGGCCGATGTCTCTTTCCAAACAGATTGTCGTGCTTTTTGCGGGAACTCGAGGTTTTATTGATAAATATGAAGTGGAAAAAGTACGTATCTACGAAGATCAACTGTTGAACTTCGTGGAAGCTAAATATCCGGCAATCATGCAAGAAATTGAAGATAAGAAAATTATATCGCCGGAGCTGGAAAAGAAAATGAAAGATATGTTGACGGAATTTGATTCTGCCTTTGTTGCTGAGTAAGTTAAAAATTAATTAGTTGAGGAGAATGTTGTAGTGGCCTCGCTGAAAGACATAAAAAGAAAAGTTGGCGCTGTTCAAAAAACAAAGCAAATTACGCGTGCTATGAACATGGTAGCTGCGTCCAAGTTTAAAGCAGCGCAATTGAGGATGGAAAATTTCCGTCCTTACGCCGGTAAATTTATGGATGTGCTCAACAGTGTGGCCTTACGCGTGGATAGCATGGCCCATCCGCTGTTGGCTGTCCGTGATCCTAAAAAAATCAGAGTGATCTGTATGACTGCCGATCGCGGCCTTTGCGGCGGCTTCAATACCAATTTGATCAAAGCAACCGAAAGGTTCATGCGCGATAAGCGAATTGAAGGAAAAGATGTTGCGGTGATCAATGTCGGACGGAAAGGAAGAGACTATTTCCGGAAAAAAGCGAATGTAATCACTCAACGGGTTGACATCTTCGGCAAGTTTGACATGACTCTGGCGGTTGCCATCTCCGATGATGTGATCACTCCCTTCATCGATGCGGAATATGACGAGCTCTACTTGATTTATAATCAATTTGTTAATGTTTCGGTACAGCGTCCGACGGTGGTCCGGCTGTTCCCCTTGCCTTCCATCGGACAAAATGTTGACGTCGATTCCGAAAACAGGCAGGATTATGAATATGAGCCGTCGGACGAAATATTATTACAGAAACTTCTGCCCATGTACGTTCACGTTTTGGTTTTTCGCGCACTTCTGGAAACATCGGCGGGCGAAAACGGAGCGCGTATGGCGTCAATGGATAATGCTACCAAAAATTGTGAGGACTTAATCAGCTCGCTTACGCTGAAGATGAATAAGGCCCGACAGGCAGCAATTACGGCGGAGTTGATGGATATTGTCGGCGGAACCGAGGCCTTGGCTAAGGGATAAAATATTGGCAGCAAATTGCTGCTAAAAGAATTTGCTAATACGACTATTGGTGAGGAGATAGTTATGAATACAGGAAAGATCGTACAAGTTATCGGACCGGTTGTGGACGTGGCCTTTGAAGAGGGGAAACTGCCCAGTATCTTAAATGCAATCACTGTAACCAACCCCGCTATTAATGATCAGGAAGATAACTTGGTTATTGAAGTCGCCCTGCATATGGGAGACAATGTTGTCCGCTGCATATCTATGGATATTACGGACGGACTTGTCCGGGGTATGATTGTCAAGGATACCGGCGCACCCATTATGGTTCCGGTAGGAAAAGAATGCCTGGGCAGAATAGTAAACGTTGTCGGTCGTCCGGTCGATGGTCTGGGGCCGATTAATGCCGAGCATTACATGCCGATTCATAGACTATCACCGTCTTTTATGGAGCAGGATACATCAGTTCACGTTCTGGAAACGGGAGTTAAGGTTATTGATCTTTTAGTCCCCTTCCCCCGCGGCGGTAAGATGGGCATGTTCGGTGGCGCCGGCGTCGGTAAGACAGTTGTTATGATGGAAATGATCCATAACATTGCTCAGCATCATGGCGGTATTTCCGTTTTTGCCGGTGTGGGTGAGCGAACACGTGAAGGTAATGACCTCTATCGGGAGATGTTGGAATCCGGCGTTATTAAGCAAGCTGCCTTGATTTACGGGCAGATGACCGAGCCGCCCGGAGCCCGCGCCAGAGTTGCGCTTACCGGACTTGCCGCTGCGGAATATTTCCGCGATGTGGAAGGTCAGGACGTGCTTTTGTTCGTTGATAACATTTTCCGCTTTACTCAGGCCGGTTCGGAAGTTTCCGCTCTTCTGGGACGTATGCCTTCGGCCGTCGGTTACCAGCCGACATTGGCCACGGATTTAGGTGAACTGCAGGAACGAATTACCTCGACGACCAAGGGTTCGATAACCGCTGTGCAATGCGTGTACGTCCCTGCTGATGATTTGACTGACCCTGCTCCGGCGACGACCTTTGCTCACTTGGACGGAACGGTTGTTTTGTCCCGGCCGATTGCTGAATTAGGTATCTATCCCGCCGTCGATCCGCTGGATTCGACATCAAGAATTCTGGATCCTAACGTTCTGGGTTTGGAACATTATCAGGTTGCAAGGCGGGTGCAGGTCACACTGCAAAAATATAAAGATTTGCAGGATATCATTGCAATTTTGGGTATGGACGAACTCTCCGAAGAAGATAAACTGACAGTCAGCCGTGCCCGTAAAGTTCAGCGTTTCCTGTCGCAGCCATTCTTTGTGGCGGCGCAATTTACCGGTACGGAAGGAAAGTTCGTTTCCGTTGCGGATACTGTCCGCGGATTCAAAGAGATTCTGGACGGCAAGCATGACGATCTGCCGGAACAGGCCTTCTATATGGTTGGCGGCATTGAAGAAGCAGTGGAAAGAGCCAAGAAACTTGCCGAATAAGTGAGGAAGTAGATGTCGGACGAATTAATACTGGAAATTGTAACGCCGGAAAAAATGGCGTTTACCGGAGGCATAGAAGAAGTTACCATTCCCGGTACGGAAGGTGAATTCGGTGTTCTGCGCGGCCATGAAGCATTTTTGACTTCAGTGGATATTGGTGAACTTAATTTCACCAAAGACGGGAAGAAAACCTATTATGCCATCAATACAGGTTATGCGGAAGTGACGGCTCATAAAGTAACCGTTCTGATTGAAACTGCCGAAAGATCCGATAGTATTGATAAAGACAGAGCACAAAGAGCAAAAGAGAATGCCGAAGCTCGTCTGGCTCAAGTTGCCAAGGATGATTTTGAGTTTGAAAGAAATCGTCTGGCGTTAATCCGGGCAATTACTCGTATCCGCGTCGCCGAAAAATAAGATAAATCAGATTTGGCTAGACACAGGGGCAGCGCATTATTTCGTGTGCTGCCCCTTTTTATTGGCGACCTCGCAAAAAGTCCCCGGTAGGCGTGACCTCGCGCCACCTTCAGGTGGTAAGGTTATCAGGGTATTTTACGAGGTCGTAGTATTTTTCACTTATTACGAGTTCATCTTTGTTGATAAAATTTATTATTTGTTTACCTAGGAGTATTTATGGATTTTTTCTTTAAGCCTCAATCGGTTGCTGTTATCGGAGCTACACCCAACCCGATCAAAGGAGGCAATGCAATCATTAAAAATCTGATCACCTGTTTTAAAGGGAAAATCTATCCAGTCAATCCAAAATATCGCGAGATCGAAGGGCTGACCTGCTATTCTTCACTTACGGACATTCCCGCATCCGTGGATCTGGCTATCGTCTTTGTTCCCGCCCGTCAGGTGCCGTCTGCTATTGAAGAATGCATAGTAAAAAAAATTCCCGGAGTCATGATTGAATCAGGAGGATTTGCCGAAGCCGGCCCTGAGGGACAGGTTTTACAGCAAAAGCTTGCCGCAATGGTCCGAAAATCCGGAATCCGCTTATGGGGTCCTAATTGTATGGGGTTGGTGGATGCTGTAAACAAAAATGTATTTTCTTTTATGAGCGCTGAGGCCGTAAAAAAAGGATTTGCTGCCGGCTCCGTTTCCCTGATAGTCCAGAGCGGAATGTTGTCGGCCAGTTTTCTCGTTGATATAATGAGTAACGGCATCATGGGCGTGAGCAAGGTCTGCTCCATCGGGAATAAAATAGATGTGAATGAAAGTGATCTTTTGGATTATTTTATCAATGACCCGGATACCGGAGTTATCGGTCTTTATCTGGAATCTATTTCTTCCGGCCGCCGGTTTATGGAGTTATGCCGCAAATGTCCTAAGCCGATAGTTGTTTTGAAAGGCGGCAAAAGCCCCAAAGGCGCCGAAGCCGCAATGAGTCATACGGCATCACTGGCCTCGAATCATCGGGTGCTGGCCTCGGTTCTTGCTCAGGCCGGCGTTTTTGAGGCCAACGATTTCAAGCAGATGATGGATCTATGCCGTTCACTGGCCGCCTATCCGCAACGTCCTGCCGGAACCGGGCGGGTGGCGCTTTTGACATTTAGTGGTGCCTCGGGTATCGTTGCCGCTGATTTTATGGATAAAATGGATCTTTCTGTTGCCGAACTCGCCTCTCAGACCAAGAGTGATTTGCAAAAACTTTTTCCCGTCTGGATGCCGGCGACTAATCCCGTGGATATCTGGCCCGCCATGGAAAAGAATATAGGAACGGACGTCGATGTTTATCACGAGTCATTAAAAGCCGTCCTTGCCGATTCCGGCGTTGATGCCGTGTTGCTGATAACTTTTCCCGGTAATGCCCTTATTTCGCTTGATCTTGCCGATATTGCCGCGCAGTCCGGAGTGGCCCGCAAACCTGTTTTTGTTTTGCTTATGGGGCTGCGCGATGAGGCCTTTCGCTTGCAGAAGGAAGCAATGTCTTTGGGAGTTCCTGTATTTCAGGAGCTTTACAGGATGGTCGAGTGTCTGGATACTGTTTTTCGTTCCAGACCATCAATTAATGTTTTGGTTCCCAAACCAGCTGCCTTTTCCGGTGTATCCGTATCCCCTGATCATGTCCCGCTTCTGGAATCAGGCCTGGGGCCGCAAGACGAATATGTTTCCAAGCAGATCCTGCAAAGTTATGGCATCCCGGCAGTTCAAGAACAACTCGTAGATAATATCGAAGAATGTTTAAAAGCTGCCGATAGCCTCGGTTATCCTCTGGTGATGAAAGGGCTTGTTGCCGGTGGCGTCCACAAAACCGAAATGGGGCTTGTGCAGTTGGGAGTTCCTGACGGGAAGGCCGCAACGGGCATCTTTGCAGGATTAATGGAAAAGATGAACGGTCAAGGTAAAGTGTTGCTGCAGCAGCAAGTACAGGGGAAGGTGGAGCTTATTGCCGGTCTTATCCGTGATCCCCAATTGGGGCCTTGCGTTATGCTGGGTATCGGCGGCATTATGGCGGAAGTTTTCGATGAAGCAATCTTTGCAATGGCCCCTCTGTCCCGGGAAGATGCTTTAAATCTAATCGCTAGATTCCGCGGGCAAAAGCTGCTGAACGGTTTTCGCGGAGCTCCGCCAGTGGATCGCGACTCGCTTGCCGCCATGCTTATTGCGCTGGGGAATGTCGGGATGCTCTATCCCCGTATCAAGGAGATTGATATTAATCCACTGATTATGACAACGGCAGGCGCAGTAGCTGTTGATGCCACTATTGTTCTGGGGTGAGCAAAAATTCATTCAACAGCAAAATATTTTTTATAAAATTTATCCGGAAAATTTCACTCAGCTGAAATATCCGTGATTTCAAAGCTCCTGCTGCCTCCCGGCGTCTGGACATCGATTTCACTGCCGATGGCTTTACCAATCATTGCTTTGCCGATAGGTGATGTCACCGAAATTTTATTTTGATTGATGTCGGATTCAAAAGGGCCGACCAGTTGATATTTTATTTCTTCGCCATTGTCACTATCGGCAATTGTCACATAACAACCAAAGACAACTTTATCGCTCACTTGACCTTTGAGAATAATTACATTGGACAGGGCAAGATTATTTTCCAGCTCCTGCACTTTGCCATAAAGAAAAGATTGTCTCTCTTTAGCTGCCGAGTATTCCGCGTTTTCGGAAAGATCCCCGTGGGCGCGGGCAACTTCAATATCACGAATGTTTTCGGGAATAGATTTGTTTTTTATTATTTCCAGCTCTTTCTTTAACTTTTCAAAACCCTCTTTGGTAATGGGCATTTTTTCCATAAAGATCTCCAGGTTTGTTTGCCTTGCTCTGATGTGCCGACCTTGTTCAAAAACAGGCGAGGAATTTACTATGATTTTGCTTTAGTCGAGAACGGCAATAGTGTCAAGAAACATTTATTGGTTCCGCGGGAATGACTGTATCATTGAAATCCGGTAAAAACAAACAGTGTTTATCAAATATGCCGATAATTATAATCTTAAAATAAATTATTTACTTTGCAATGAAAGCGATACATTTTTTGTAAAATGCGGTATAATTTATGATGACAACTGTAAAAATTGAAATGCCGGCGGGTAAAACCGCACAATACAAGAAAGCAATACTAGAGTGGTGTCCCTTCTTAGAGTAAGGATTAGCTCCATGACTTTAGATCAAAAAAAAGCTGATTGGCCTGATGAACAACAAAAAACGCGCCACGGCCAGTATATTTTTTCCCGGCAAAAAGAATTGATTCTGGAGCTTGTTTTGCCCCGCGCCGGCGAAAGGACACTGTGCATAGGTAGCGGTGCCGGCAACTACTTACAGATATTCCGGGATAAATGGTGCTCAGTCACCGGGCTTGTTGCCAATGCGGAAATTCTGGATAATGCCCGAAAACAAGTGGGAGAGGGTATTGAACTGTGGCTGGGGAAAGCCGAAGACCTGCCTTTCTCCGATGATGAATTTGATATTGTGACTGTCATTAATACTCTGGAGACCACCTCGAGCCCTCAAAAAGCTGTCGCTGAAGCAATTCGGGTTTGCCGCGGCCGGGTTTTTATCGGCTTTTTAAACAAATACTCTTTTGCCGGAACAAGGCAGCGGTTGAAGGAAATTTTCGGCTTTCCCCTTGCTGAAAAAATCCGGTTCTTCAGTATTGAGGAAATAAAAGAAATGGCCGGAAGTCTAATTGGTACGCAAACCATCAAGTGGGGCAGTGTAATCTATTTCCCGACTATTGTTTATGATATGTCCACGGAGTTGGAAGAATTAGTCCCGCATATGAAAAATCCCCTGGGGGCATTTGTCGGGCTTACTTTTCCGGTGAAATACACTTACCGTGCGGCACAAAACCCGATAGTGGACTCATATCAGCTCAAAGCTGATGCTCAAGTTACCGCTCCCGAAGCTGTCCGCGGTATGTTGCGGGAGACCGACAAATGATCCGGGAAGCAATGCTTTATGAAAAGCTCGGGGATAAACTTGTACACTGCAACTTATGCGCGCATAGATGTACCATTAAACCGGACAGGCGGGGTGTTTGCGGTGTCCGGGAAAATAGAGACGGTATTCTTTACTCGCTGGTTTATGGAACAGTAATTGCCGAGCATATTGATCCCATTGAAAAGAAACCATTTTTTCATGTTTATCCCGGATCAAAATCTTATTCCATTGCTGCCGCCGGATGCAATTTTAATTGTGAATTTTGTCAGAACCACGAAATATCTCAAATGCCGCGTTCCACACGCATGATTGCGGGTGAAGAAATTTCACCTAAGGAAATTGTGGAGCGGGCCATTACAAGCGAATCAAAAACAATTGCTTATACTTATACCGAGCCAACCGTCTATTTTGAGCAGGCCTTGGAAACAGCCCGGATTGCCGTTGAGCAAGGCATAAAGAATGTATTTGTTACCAATGGTTTCATGACCGGGGAAGCTCTGGAGTCGATTAACCCATATTTAGCTGCTGCCAATGTGGATTTAAAATCTTTCCGGGATGAATTTTATCGAAAGCGCTGCGGAGCGCGTCTGGAGCCTGTTCTTACGAGCCTGAAAAAAATGAAAGAATTGGGAATCTGGGTGGAAATTACGACCTTACTGATTCCCGGTTTGAATGACAGCGATGAAGAGCTTAAAGATATCGCCGGCTTTATCGCTGGTTTGGGGAAAGAAATACCCTGGCATATCAGCCGTTTTCACCCGCAATTTAAAATGATGAATATGCCGGTTACTCCCATTGCTTCACTGCATCGCGCTCGCGAAATAGGTCTTCTGGCTGGTCTGAAACATGTTTACAGCGGCAATGTGCCGGGTGATGAAGGAGAAAACACATACTGCTTCCAGTGCGGCGATCGCTTAATCGAACGCTACGGTTTCCGGGTTGTAAATGTTAATCTTAATGGGAATAAATGTAATCGATGCAATACTGAGCTGGAAGGCCTCTTTTAACTAAGTATCCGGAAATTGTCCATTATTCGGCTTTGTGCTGGTTTATTTTTGAATTAATCATCAAGAAAACCGTTTACTTCTCTTCCCAATCCAGATCTTTTTCGTCAAAATGCTGAGCTAAAATTTCTTTGGCCTGGTTGAATGATGATTCCGGTACAAAAATCCGTACTTCACCCAGTCCATCAACATCCAGAGAATATGATATTACGCCGATGGTTTCGTATTGCAGACGTGCCGGTATGCCTTCGGTTTGCAGACGGCCTAAAATTATCTGGGCATTAATCATACCCGCGGCTCTAGATACAATAACCCATTTTTCTCCGGTCACTGGAACAATCCCCTTATTAAATAGATGTTAATTTTTTGTATCTATAATTCATTCAACAGACCTTTTTCTTTTAGTCGATCGAACTTTTCCCAATTGATGGAAAACGCTGAATCATTCATAGTGGCGAGGGCAATCTCTTTATAGTGGTCATCTTCCACATAGCTCTTCAGCTTTTCTGATATTGGGTAAACCTGTTCGGATGATATCCACTTGGCGGGTTCGCCGGTATTGCTGTTAATCAGGCAGTCGAAGGCAATGGCAAAGGAAATATCTGCCAGGGACCTCTCGTTGAGATCTCTTCTCATGGCCTGCATGATCCCTGCATCAACCGGCGAAAAGAAGGAATAGGTTACGGAATAGATCATTGAATAGAGACTGGAATAGATTACTGCGGTATGAAAATATTCGGGAATGTCGATAATAGCAGCTTTACCCGAAGCCTTTCCCAGTTTATAGAGGAACTCCTGCATGTTCTTTAATCCCCCCAGGCCTGGGTATTGTTGTCCGGGCAGCCTGGGTTTATCGGAAGTAAACCCGGCTGTGGGGTCCTGAAGTGCGAGCCATTCAATGAGGAGCATGGGCAGGCCGCCGGTGAAATCATATGCCGGGATAAAACTTTGTCTGGGTTTGAAGAAGCCTTCGCGAACAATAACCTCGATGAGCCTGGTTTTTTCAGCAATTGTATCGAAATTGACAAAGAGCCGGGATGTATAAGCATCCTGCCTGTCGATGCTTATCAGGATTTTACGGAATCCCCTCTGATGGAGATTTTTGATTATGCCCACTTTTTCCAGCTTTTCCATGATCTGTTTCTCGTCGTACAGACCCATGAAAAGATTGGCTGAAAAAAAGGCATTCGTCGCTATCGGAGACCCTTCGAATGGAAGAACATCGGTGATATCTTCAAGATATACGGGGTTCTTTTTACTGCGCTGTCTTCCTTGAGTCATAAAAGTATCCTTCGAATGCCGGTAAAAATAAAAAAACATTTACCTGCCTGTCTCCCGTCTGGCAACAAGTATATCACATTCTCACCATGACCGGTAATGTTTGAGAAGGCTTTTGCCTCAGTGCGCATGATGGATAAAGAAAAGATAAGCTGTCTTTCAAGAATTTACTACCTTACCTTTTTCTTGACGTCGCATCTTTCTTCTGACAAAGAGAAACCCCGGCTGGTCAGGAATCGTCTCATTCCGGCTCTCAATTCAAGGAGGAACATACTATGAAAAACAAGGAAATCAAAGTTCGAGGATTCCATCTCGACCAGTTTGGCCATGTCAACAACGTGCGATACCCGGAAATGCTCGAAGAAGCCCGCTACGATTTCTTTGATCAGTTTCCCGGTTTCTTTTCCCGGGTGCAAAAAACCGGCTTTTACATCCCACTCACCCATATCAGCATCGATTATAAAAAATCCTCCTTTCTGGACGACATTCTGGATATCCGGACACGGATCTCCGGTTTAAGTGAAGCAAGCGGCACTATCCACCAGACCATAACCATCAAAGGTACAAATCGGGTCATATTGGAGGCGGATGTTGTTTTTGTCGCTGTCGATATAAAAACGGGCAAAAAGGCATCCATCGAAGGAGACCTCCGAGTTGAGCTGGAATCGGTTATCAACGGGTGTCAAGAGTGATCCCCCTTTACCCCTTCCTTTTGTGTTTTGTGAATAAGAGAATGGGCTGAAAGGTGGCCAGATATCCTCTGGATAATCATTCTTCGACTTCAGATATCCACAATATGAGAAAAACCATCGCTGAAAAATGAATTTTTGATCATTTTTATTATAGCAACAAACTTTTTCCAATAAATATAAAAGGGTTTTTGGACAAGTGGGGGAAAAATCACAAAAAAGATCAAAGCACTATATATTGTGGTATGAATATTTCGTTAATACATTTTGTTGTATTTTTTCTTTACAAAGGAAATATCTTTTGTTAGAGTTCTTAAAATTTTAATGGAAGCATTAAAGACATCTTATGAATTTAAAAAGACTGGAAATATCCGGTTTCAAATCATTCCGCGATAAAGTCATTCTTGATTTTGCCGGCGGCGTTACGGCTATTGTCGGGCCGAACGGATGCGGGAAATCGAACGTCGTTGATGCCCTGCGCTGGGCTATGGGTGAGCAGCGGGTTAAGGCATTACGCGGGAAAAAAATGGACGATGTAGTCTTTAACGGCAGCCAGGATGCCGCTCCCGTCAGCATGGCGGAAGTTACCATGACGCTGGCTGCCAACGGCCAGAGTTTTATCGGTGCCTACGCGGAATTGTCGGAAGTATCCATTACCCGGAAAGTTGTCCGCGACGGCGACAGCGAGTACTATATCAACCGTGCTCCCTGTCGTCTGCTGGATATCAAAGAATTTTTTATGGGTACCGGAGTGGGTGCCAGGACTTATTCTTTAGTCGAACAGGGCAGCGTGGCCAACATGGTTGAGGCCAAGCCCGAAGACAGAAGATTGTTCATTGAAGATGCTGCCGGTGTCTCCAAATATAAAAGCCGGAAGGATGCTGCCTGCCGCAAAATGGAAGCAACTAAAGTAAATGTGCAGCGGCTCAACGATATCATCAAGGAAGTTAAATCCCAGCTTAATGCTATTTCCCGGCAAGCCAAACGAGCTGAACAATACAAAGAAATAAAACAGCGCATGAGGGAGAATGATCTCACCCTTGTCCTGCATAATTATACTGATCTTGTGGAGAAAGGATCGTCATTACAGGCGGCACGTAATGAAATGCAGAATCGTGATGCCGGTATGCGCGCAAGTCTTACGGCCCGGGAATCAGTTCTGGAAGAGATGAAAGCAAAGCTGCTGGAAAATGATGAACTGATAAATAAAAGCCAACAGGAACTATACGAAGTTAAGAATGCCATTAACATTAAAGAGAAGAATATCGAATTTTCCCGCCGCCAGATATCCGATGTTTCCGATCGCAAACAGAAAGATGCCGCTGAAATCGATCTGACGCAGGTTCGAAAAGCCGATTTGCTGCAGGAAATTGAAAATTTGCGGGAAACTGCGACCCAGGCCGATGGACGGATCGTTTCATTAAAGGCGGAACACAATGACGGCCGGCAAAAGATTCAAGAACTTCTCGATGCGGATAAAGAGCTCAACTGCCGCCTGGAAGAAAAGAAAATTCTTTACATCGATGTGGTAACGGAAAAAGCTAAGTTCAAAAACATGATCTCTTCTCTGACCAAAAGTATCGATGATTTAAGAAAACGGGAAGAAAGAGAAAATCGTGAAATCGACGAAGATAAAAAAAGGCTCGTTGAGCTTTTAAGTAAGTTGCAATCTATCAATGAAGCTCTGTCTCGGGACGAAGAAGAATTCATCAACCTGCAAGATAGAAAAGAGTCAACGGCAGATGAATGCGAGAAGACAAAAGCTGATCTGCAATCAGTTGAAGAGCGGATTGCTGAAATCAAAGAAGAAATCAGCGTCAAAACGTCCCGTCTTAACTCTCTGCAGGAATTTCAGGAAGCTTACAAATGGTCCAATGAAGGAATTAAGGAAATTATTGATAAGCAGGATAGTCGTGATAAATTTTACGGTGTTGTGGCTGATCATATAAATGTTCCCCGCGAGTATGAGGCTGCGGTGGAAGCGGTGTTAGGTGACAAACTCCAGTATGTTGTTGTTAAAAGCCAGGAAGATGGCGTAAAGGCAATTGATTATCTCAAAAGCTATCAGTTGGGACGGGGTAGTTTTGTGCCGGTGGAATTGCGCAACCATGCCGCCGAGACATACAACGCCGATCATCTGCAGGAAGCAGAGCCTTTGCTGCGTAAAGTTAATTGTCATGAAGATTTCCAGCAAATTGCCGATTGTCTGCTGGGAGATGTATTAATTACACCGACCATCGCCAGCGGGATTAGTTTGTGGAAGCAAAATGGTTTCCGGGGCACCTTTGTTACACCGGACGGTGATACAATCAGCCCGAATGGTGTGCTCACGGGCGGCAGCGGTTCCGCCGTGGAAAAAAGCCTTTTGTCCACCAAACGGGAAATAGCGGAACTGGAGAAAGATATTGCCATCCTTGCTCCCGAACTTTCTGTGCAGTCGGATCAGAAAAAAAGGCTGGTCTCTTTAATTGCTCAGTGGGAAGAAGAATTAAGCCAGATAAAAAACAGAATCCACAAACTGGAAATTGATGTTAATGGCAGAAAAAAAGACTGCGAGCGGTTTAATGATGAAGCGGGAAGGTTAAAGCAGACAATTGCCGCTCTCGAATTTAATCGCCAAAACATAAAAGCCGAAGAAGCCGAGGCTGAAGAAAGGTTGCGCACCACCAGCATTGCAGTCCAAAGCAAAGAAGAAGAGGAAAAAACGCTCAATGAGGTTATTTCTGTTTTTAATGTCGAAAGGCAGCAATCACGGGCGGCAATTGATGAGCAGGAGCGCCAAATAACATCGAAAAAAGTTCTTCTTGCTTCACTCGAAGAAAAGAAAGATGCCGATCTGCGGACGATGTCGCGCCTGCAAAATGACATCAGTTCTATAGAAAATGAGGTTGGGATTAAAAATGAGGAGATCGTTTCTTGCGACAAGCAACTTGCCTTACTTACTCAAACGATTGAAGCGGAACAGGCGGCGCTAGGCGAATACTACCGGAATCTGGCCCTGCACGAGGCTGTTTTAACTGAAAAACAGGCCGGTAAAAATCGCGAAGATGAACAACTAAAAACGCAGGAAAATGAAATAAGAGAATTTAAAAAGAATCTTGATGACTTACGCAATCAAATTAATGAGCTGGAGATTCAATGCCGTGAGGTGGTTTTACATGGCGATAATTTAAAAGCGGCCGTGACGGAAAAACACAACGTTGCTTTGGAGGATCAACTTTCTGGATTTACCAGAATCGAGGAGGAGAAATTAGCGCAGTTAAGATCCATCCTGGAGAATGATAAGCAAAAAATGGATAATTTCGGTGAAGTTAATTTGCTGGCGCTAAATGAGTATGAAGAACTCGATAAACGTTACCAATTCTTAGCTGCTCAAATTTCCGATTTGAATGCATCGCTTAGCTCTCTGGAGCGAACAATTACACGGATTAATAAAATTTCCCGGTCAAGATTTGCCGAAACATTTGCCGCCGTTAATGAATGTTTCAAAGAAGTTTTTACCCATATTTTCCCGGGCGGTCATGGCGAATTGCACTTGACTGACGAGAATGATTTGCTGGAAACGGGCGTGGATATTGCCATTCAAATTCCCGGCAAGCGGGCACAAAATGTCAGTTTGCTTTCCGGCGGCGAAAAATCGCTGGCGGCAATTGCGCTTATTTTTGCCATTTTAATGTACCGTCCCACGCCATTCCTGGTTTTAGATGAAGTTGATGCCGCGCTCGACGATGCTAATACCAACCTTTTTAACCGCCTGATAAAAGATGTTGCCGGTAAATCTCAAGTTGTTATGATTACGCATAATAAGAGTACAATGGAAGTCGCCGATAGTCTCTTCGGCGTGACCATGCAAAAGCAGGGGATTTCCTCTTTAGTCTCGGTTAATCTAAATTGACAATTTCTTAATATTTTTGCAACAACAGGACAATTCATCTTAGTTAATCCCTTGCTTTACTTCTGTGGGGAAAATAGCTATGAAGAAGCAAATACGTGAAAGGTGTTATTGTGGGTAAAAATGGGATTTCTGGATAAACTTAAATCAGGGTTGAAAAAGACCCGCGCTGTTCTGACAACCGACGTTGATGATCTCCTTTTTGGGGCCAAGGATCTGGACAAAAAGTTATTTGATGAACTGGAAGAGCTGCTCATCATGGCAGATATGGGGCCGCAGTTTGCTCATGATATGATCAATGATGTTCAGGATCGGCTGAAACGCAAAGAGCTCCAGAATGCTGCCCAAATTAAAAAGATTTTGCGTGAGCGTATGATCGCCATCTTGCAACAAATTGACAAACCTTTACATATTCCCAAAGGTCAACCCTTTGTGATCATGGCTGTTGGGGTGAATGGCAGTGGGAAAACGACGACAATCGGGAAATTAGCCTATTCGCTGCGTAATGACGGCCATGAAGTTATTCTGGTAGCGGCTGATACTTTCCGGGCAGCAGCTATTGAGCAGTTGGAAATCTGGGGCAGCCGGGTAAATGTGCCGGTCATAAAGCAAAAAATGAATGCCGATCCGGCAGCTGTCGTTTTCGACGCAGTGGGTAAAATTAAATCCGGCTATTCCGGTGTAGTTATTGTGGATACAGCCGGCCGGTTGCATACTAGAGTCAATTTGATGGAAGAACTGAAAAAAGTCAAGAGAGTCATGAGTAAAGAAATGGCCGGCGCTCCTCACGAAACATTACTGGTTCTTGATGCTACGACCGGCCAAAATGCCGTCATCCAGGCCAAGATGTTTCAAGAAGAAATTGGCGCCACCGGTATTGTATTGACCAAGCTTGATGGAACGGCAAAGGGTGGGGTTATAGTCCGCATTGCCAGTGAACTCAGGCTCCCCGTCCGTTATATAGGGGTAGGCGAAGGCCTGGATGATTTACGCGCCTTTAACAGTAACGATTTCGTCTCGGCACTTCTCGATTAAACCTTTATAAAATAGGCAAGGTTTGATGAATAAAATCTTTGCTATAGGTGACATTCACGGTTGTTTTGATCAGCTCCGGAGGCTAATTAAAAACCTTGCTATTGATCAACAATGTGATACTTTGGTGTTCATAGGTGACTATATTGACCGGGGAGAATCTGCTAAAGAAGTTGTTGATTATGTGATTGGGCTGCGGAATGAATTTAAAAATATCATCTGCCTTATGGGAAATCACGAGCAGATGTTCCTCAACTACCTTGCAGGCATTGATGAAAAGATGTATCTGGATAACGGAGGAGCTGCAACTTTGTTGTCTTATGGCATCTCCCGTTTCTCAATGCCCCGGACCAGGAAGGTAAAAATTCCCCCAAGTCATCTGCTTTTTTATCAGTCGCTTTTGCCGTATTATGAAACAAAGGATTATATATTCGTTCATGCCGGTTTAATACCCGGGTTGTCTTTGAGCGAACAAAACTTTCGCGATTTATTATGGGTCAGGCAGGAGTTCATCGATTCGGATTATGATTTCGGCAAGCTGGTAATTTTCGGTCATACTCCGTCTCGCTCCCCTTTGATCAGACCGAATAAGATAGGAATTGATACAGGAGCGTTTTCCGGCGGCAGTCTCACTTGTTTGGAGCTGCCGGCGATGAAAATCCATCAGGTATAAAGAAATGAAGATTATTGAATGTGTGCCGAATTTCAGTGAAGGTTGCAATCAAAAGAAGATAGCAGCGATTGCTGAAGTATTTAAATCTTTTCCCGCAGTCCGTCTGGTTGATTTCAGCGGCGATAGCGACCATAATCGCAGCGTCTATACATTTATGGGCAAGGCTGATGATGTGCTGGAAGCGGCGCTGGCGGCAGCAGGTCGTGCGCTGGAAATAATTGATATGCGCAACCAGACCGGAGTCCATCCGCGTTTAGGAGCTGTTGATGTTGTGCCCTTTATCCCGTTATCTACGGCCAGGATGAAAGATGCCATTGACGTTGCTCATCGCTTTGGACAACAATTATTCGAACGGTTCGGTGTGCCGGTGTATTTTTATGGCGAGGCGGCCCTTGTCCCGGAGCGCAATGAATTGGCGAAAGTCCGGCGCGGCGGCTACGAAGCGCTGGAGAAGAAAATGTCTATTCCCGACGATGCTCCGGATATCGGCAAACCGTTATTTAATGAACGTTCCGGTGCAACAGCAGTTGGTGCGCGCCTGCCGCTGGTCGCTTACAATATCAATTTAGACACTGATGATTTGCGTCTGGCCCAAAAAATTGCATCGCAAATTCGCGAGAAAAGCGGCGGATTAAAACATGTACGGGCCATTGGGGTTATTTTGAAAAGTCGCAGTGTTGCTCAAGTGTCGATGAACCTGACTAATTATAAAGAGACCCCGCTGAAACCAATTTATGATTTGGTGAAGTCGCTGGCAACTGATCGGGGCGTCGATATTCTGGAATCGGAATTGATTGGTCTGATCCCCAAAGCAGCTTTTGTCGGCACAAAACCCAAATATCTCCAACTTAAAGATTTTGATAATAACCGTTTGCTGGAAACACACATAAAAAGCTTCTTGCCGTAGTCTTAGTAAAACATTTTTAAAATCATTTGTCCGCCCTTGCCAAGAGTAGCACGCGACATGGTAATTATTGACAGGCAGAAAAATGCATGATAAAGCCGACAATCTTCCTCATTAGACAACAACGCCTCTGTAGCTCAGAAGGATAGAGCAACGGATTCCTAATCCGTGTGCCGCGTGTTCGACTCACGCCAGGGGCACCAATAATTTCAAATAGTTACGCAATAATTTTAATATTTCCATAGCACGATTAATTTTTTATTTCAAAAAGGCCTGATGTTGAAGATCGCCGAATCAGAGGGGTCTTATAACTTTCTCTCTGAGGCCTCGATAAATCCTTGTTTTAGCTTTTCGAGTTGAAGATTTATTGTGTCGAAGTTTCTCTTAAACATTTGCCTCTCCCGGATCATATTGATAATCAAATTCTGAGAAGACTGCGTTTCAGCATCTAAGATAGCTCTGATCTCCTTCGCTGTGTCTTTTCCTGCAATCATGGCCATATCTCTGCCGAGTAATCTGATACTCGCAAGTTGGTTGTCGAAACTTTCTTCCTTCAATAGGTCAGGCTCGTTCGTGTAAAGCCTGTCAAAATTTCCTGCATGTTCGTATTGCTGCATTATAAACAGCAAATCCTCAGCATCTTTTGCACGATCAGGATATTTTTCTTTCCATGAAATGAGTTTCATGATTGCTAAACTTGGCAATGTAGGTACTTTGACATCGAGTTCAGGATCAGAATGTAATCTGATCATAATGGAATTTTCAAACGCCTCTTTAAATCCAAATATGCTCATAAATATTTTATGTTCTGGCGGCCAATCAATTTTTACTTGTTCGCCAGCAATCGCACCAAAGGGAACTATATCAATCGGGATATAGTTGCTGAATAAATACCGTTGAGGTTCTTTTGTGCGAGAAAATTTCCCCGTTAAGATTAACGCACTAATCAACTTGTCAAACTGTTCCCAATTGGCAACATTAATGCCTACGTCAATATCTCTGGTCATTCTGCGAGGATTTCTGCCATAACAATGTTGCAATATTATATCTCTCGCAAAAGCGCCGACCACAAAAAAAGAGATATTTAAGATATCGGCTTCTTTCTTAATTGCGAGAAGGGCCTCTACTGTTTGCTGATCAATCTTCCCTGATAAGTTGAACAATATATTCCTCATAGATCATTTTTGCAGTTTCGATGTTTCGTTGGTTTCCTGTTGCCATAAGATCAGCATAAATCAGCATTGGGTGAACCAGATCCTTATGTTCCGCATTTTCATCATAGCCCCAAAACTGTTTGAGGATTTCAACTTCACCGTCCGGATCTTTTCTAAGTCTACATTCAAGTAATAGCTGATTGAGATATTCAGTCTTTGTATAGATAGTTATTACTTCAGGATGAAGATATTTAGTCAGTTTTGCAGCAGCAACCTCTCCACCCCATTTTGCCTTGAAATTATGCAATTCTTTATTATTCCACCAGTCATTATACTCACCCTTATAACGTCCTAGTATTTGTTTAGGTCTTAACCGCTCTGGATACTCAGTTATCCATCGCTGGAATAAAGTATTTTTCTGAAAAAGTTTGTAGCCTTTTCCACCCATATCTATTAAAAAGCCTAATTCCCTTAAATCCCTCATGAACCAGCCAACTGTTCCAAGAGCCACATCTGCCTTATCAGCAATTTCTCGAAATGGCGCATCCTCTAGCCTAGGATTACACAAAAAGGCATAAATTATTTTGAGACCTGTTGGTTTAAACGTTCTGTTTTGATTTTGGCCAGGGGGCTCTGGAGGTCTATTACCTTTTAAAAAAATGTATATTGGTGGCTGGTTGATAAACGCATTGCCAGCTGCATCGATGAATTCTATATGTTCTTTCTTTAGCTCTTCTGCCAGAAGGGGGTTGACATACTTCGCTATCAATAAAAGTGGGTAGGGCATTTTTTGTTTGCGCATCAGCAATAACATAATATTTGTCTTCGTGAAGGTATTCTTGATTTCAGCACAATATCTGATTCCCTTACCGTTTATCTCCATACCTAATTCCATATCCGGTCGAAAATCGAAATTGTAGAGAGGTTGTTTAACCAAAGGTTCGACATTTAACCGAAAAGGGACATTCTTCCTAAATGCTTCGACGG
This sequence comes from Deltaproteobacteria bacterium, assembly GCA_025361065.1. GTDB lineage: Bacteria > Desulfobacterota > Syntrophia > Syntrophales > Smithellaceae > MVRV01. Next base: position 4,335 of record JANYAY010000119.1, on the reverse strand, counting down.
CAAGTTTAAGGATTTCATTTTCAATATCTTTGTTTGTATTATACATAGGATGTTCACTTTTCCGCTTTGTTCATTAATTATGAACATAATCTAAAAATGAACAAATGTCAAGATATTTAGAAAATAAATGATTTGGGCAAGTTATTTAGAAAAGTATAATATTACAATATCTTATATGCTATTATACGGTAATATAACAAGAATCATGTTCATTTTTTTTGCGTGTTCATATAAATTGAACATATTTAAAATATGAACATTCATTATTCTTTCATCAGTTCTGCGAGTTCTTTTTGAATCTCTTTCTGGGCCTCAAGTATTACTGAATACAATTCTTTCGGAGTCCTCTTGTCTGTGAAATCCGGTGCGTTGTTATTAACTGCCTTTAAATCATAGTTTCTCTCTTCTATCTCTTCACGTGTTAAAAACCAGCTTCTTTCGCTTATCTTTTCTTTGCTATTCTCTGGCAAATTCAAACGATACAGAAAGTCTTCGAAGGCTTTTAGCAGGACAGTAATGCAAATATAAAGTGACCCCGGAAATTAAAGTATGGTCTCAGATAAAAAATGGGCAGGAGCAGCCAATTCTAGATTTGCCTGTCCTGAATCCGGGTGATTCTCCGGTTAGAGGCAGCTTGCCGAGGTTTTTACCGTACCTTCCTGACTTTGGATATAACTTGCGGCAGGGGAACGTAAAGCGGAATTAATTCTTTTTTACAGCGATCATGAGGACAAACTGTTCGAACATATCCTTCTGGAAATGGTGCATCATCTGCTCTTTCATCATTTTTAACCCTTCGAAAGGCTGCATTTTCTTACGGTAAGGGCGGTCCGTCGTCAGGGCGTCGTAGACATCGGCAATGGCACAGATTTTTCCATAAACATGCAACTCATCCCCCCGGATGCCCTTGGGGTAACCTGTTCCGTCAATCCTCTCATGATGCTGAAGGATGATGATCTTAGCCTCATTGGTCATCTGCTTGGTTTGATTCAGAATCCCGAATCCCAGATTCGGGTGTTTTTTCATATCCGCCATTTCCTCGTCCGTCAACTTTCCCGGCTTGTTAATGATATCCTGATTGATGCGGACCTTCCCCAGGTCATGGAGAAAAAACCCCGACCCCAGTTCATAGAAATCGTGGGCGTTTGATCGCCGGAAGATATTCCTGGCCAGGCAAATGGAAAGGACTCCGACATGAACAGAGTGGGTATAGGTATAATAATCGTGGTCCGTGATCAACATCAGGTGATTACTGGTTTCCTCGTCGTCCAGGATCAGGTCAACCACATCGGCCACCGCCCGCTTCGTGGCGCTGATGTTTTCCGCCGTCGGGTTGTCCAGCAGATTCTTGATCATCTCCCCCGAGTACTGATGGACCTGTTTCGCCTTCGTCAGAGGGGGAAGCGTCTTGTCGAAGATGGTTTCCCGCAGTTCATCCAGGACCACCTCATTTCCTGGTTTTTCAGGTACGACCACGACTGGTGCCTGCTCCTCGTCCATAACCTGGCTTTTGCTGAAATCCACCAGCACTTCCTTCATGCCAGCCCCGATCATCTTTGTTATCTGGAACCCGGAGGTCAACAGGAACTGGCTTTTTAAAAAGGGATGGTCTGTCCAGGACATGGGCATCAGGACATACATGCCGACTTTCAGTTTATTTACGGGTAATGCTTTTTTCACTTTTCTCCCTGCTTGTTAGCCCGCGGGCTTTACCTTTGGTTTCGTAGCCGTAATTCTCATCATTACTTCGCCCTTGTCCAACCACCAAGATTTGCCGATCTTGTTCTGACCTATATTTGGCTTGACAGGCAGTGTCCAATTTAGTCATATCTCGGTGACTATTTTACCTACGCAGGTGTACATGGCTTCTGCTTTGCAAAGCATCGATTACTGTTGAAAGTGGTCCTAAAACCAATGCCATTTGATCTTGGACGGAGATACAGTTTCCGTTGAAGCGTTGTTGCATCCAAAGCCGCCATCCGGAGAGCATTCTAATCATCTCCTCTGTTATTTGCCTGTATGGGGATGTGTAGATTCTTTTTTTGCTGGATATTGACATCCACTACAAATGAGCCGAAGGCGGTATTAAAAGGAATGATGATGCTTGGCCCATCCAGGACATGTCGAATTTCATGGCCTTTACCGGACACGACGGAAGGGATGCCGGCGGTTACAATGAGGCCTTTGCTCTGCATCCTCTTTCTGGCGTCGCCGGAAATCATATTTGTGAGCTCTCCGGCGGTGTCCTGAACCCGCTGGTTGATGCCGGTGATCTCTTCTCCCATCATGTTGAATAAGACCTTGAGGAGGCAAGCCTCGGAAAAACTCAGGGCCAACGATCCCGTCAAGGAACCAGAAAAGTCGATGACCCCGGAAACGTCACCTATGGCCAACTTGTCTTTTTTTAAAAAGGGTTTTTCTGAAGTTACATCCATAAAAGCCATGATTTTAAAAACATGGATAGAACTGTCCGAGAAGGCGTTAATAACATCGACGTTCATAATCCAAACCTCCTGCCAGGAGATTTATGCCGTTTGTTCCATGACCCGGGTAATGCTGATGATCAGTTCATCTTGTCTGAATGGTTTGGTAATAAAAGCATTGGCGCCGTATTTGCAGGCCTGATCCTTGCTACTATCGAGACCTTCCCCGGATACTATAATAAAAGGAGTTGGGGCGATTTCCTTATCAGCTCGGACCTTTTTCAAAAGCTCAATCCCTGTCATTTCCAGCATATTCCAGTCGGATATAATTAAATCTGTCTTCTGATTCTTCAAAATCATGAAGGCCGAGACACCGTCTTCCGCTTCAACAAAATTTTTATAGCCTTCTTCTTCCAGCATAGCTTTTATAACAAGCCTCATGGGTTCATTATCATCGACGATCATTATGGAGATGTCTTTATTCACTACTATGCCTACCTTTTATTTGCGCAGAAGGATGTAGCTGGAGATATTTTCCCATCTCTCCGGAAAAATCTATTTCTAAACTTCTTGCACATCCTTCTTCTTATAAACATTAAATCCTATCTTAATGTTTTCCTTCTCGGGAATAGGAATATTCCCTTCCGTTGATGCAATGATAATGGTCTTGCCTGATGACGAAGGACCAAATTCTTTGGATAGATCAACTTTAATAGTCAGTATATTGTCTTCAACCTTCATTTCCGTGTTTTTCATATTTTGTCCTCCTCATTAATTTTAGAGCTCTTTGTATGTTTTCGGACAGAAGTAATTAACTTTGTGACAATAAACAAGTTGGCAGGAATGTCAATGGCGTTTAATCTGGTGGATAATGGGGAGAAAAATTCCCTAATGCTCGAGGAGTTCTAAATGCGTTTGAAGATTAATTTTTCGATCACTTAAGCCTATTTTATTTCTAATAGATTTCCTGTGACTGTCTATTGAGCTGGCAGCTAATCCTAATATTCCTGCAATTTCCTTTGTCGACTTGCCCTGCCTTACGAGGGCAGCTACCTTGATTTCTTTGGGGGTAAGGTTGAACTGTCGCAGGTTTTTCATCAGAGGTGTGGCAATATCATGGAGGTGTGTTTCTATAATATCAAGATAGGATCGCTGCCCGACATCGAGAAGTCTTTTTTTCATCTGTTCAACATAGGGGAGAACCAAATTTCGTATATTCATAACGAATCTTTCTTCCAGGTCCTTCTTATCATTTTCCCTTTGCTTCAAGAGAACTTTCAACGTCGTATTGAGTTCCTGAAGAGTTATGTTCTTGGTTTCCAACTCCTCCGTTCGTTCCTTAACCATGTTCGCCAGATGCTCTCTGTGCCTTTCCAATTCCTCTTCCGTGTTCTTCCGGGTGGAAATGTCTCTGAAAAAACCAAGTACCACTTTTTTACCATTGCGCAGTAACACACAGATCTTCAGCTCCACAGGTATAATGCGACCGTCTTTTATTATGAGCTCCAGCTCAGCAATAGATGTCTTTTTACCCATTTCACTTTGCCGGACCATCTCGAAGGCTGTAATCCGGCTGCTTGCCGTAAGGCCATTTATTTCATTAATTTTTTTGCCGACAAACTCCTCCTTCTTGTAACCGGTTATCTTTTCGCATAAAGAGTTGGCATAAATAAACTTGCCTTCCCAATCGTTCATGTAAACAGCATCCGGAGCCTCATCCATGTTTATTCTTAATAACTCCTCCTTCTCCAGCAGCTCATTCTCCATCCGTTTGCGTTCGGTAATATCCACAGCCGAAACTATCCCGGCAGGACTACCTTTGAGGAATATAGTATCACTGGAGAGATCGATCCATTTTATGGTGCCGTCTTTAGCAATGATTCTGACTTCATAATGGAATTTTGTTGAGATT